>NZ_KV808722.1:0-232 GCF_001812365.1 Anaerococcus sp. HMSC065G05 | reverse complement strand
AATATTTATAGCTATTTAATTTTATTAGGTACATAGTGAAAAAAACCGACAGGTTTTTTTCATGGTGGAGATGAAGAGATTCGAACTCTTGACCCCCTGCGTGCAAGGCAGGTGCTCTCCCAACTGAGCTACACCCCCATGTAACCTTTAAATTTACTACAAAGTTTGCTTCGTTCCAAACAATCTTTTTTTTATTTTCTTTGGTAAAAGTCAGCGTACCGACTTTTTACTC
>NZ_KV808721.1:37920-43826 GCF_001812365.1 Anaerococcus sp. HMSC065G05 | reverse complement strand
GTCTTTTAATGTCCATCTCAGTTACACCATCCTCTCCTGGTCTAAGTACTACAGTTTCTGTTGTGTACCCACCATTTTCCGTTCTTACTTGATATGAGTATTTATATACTCCACGCTCATCTTGTCTTGTTTTACGAATTTTCATTTGAAATCCCTCCATTTTCTTGGAATGAAGGAATTTCTAGAAATCAGCTAAAATAAGGCACAATAAAAAGACCACAAGCTTTTCTGAAGTTTCCTTCATTCATTACTTGCAGCTCGCCTTATTCGGTTAGTGAGCTGAACTATTTAGTTTTTCCATGCTTGTTCCGAATAAACCCATAGCTAGTAGGTCAACAAACATGAATTTTTTCTTGAAGTGATAACACTTCTTAAAGCAAACCATCCATCCTTTTTGCGAACGGTAGGTTTGACCAAAGATATATTCGCGTGATATAATATGTGTAAATAACACAGTTTTTCTTTGATGATTACATTTTACAAAATCGCTACTTTGAACTGGTTCTTGTTAGGTTCAAAGTAGTTCAAAGAGGTTCAAAATAAAAAGGAGGTGGTTACAATATATGGAGTTTAAAAATTTTTATTCACTGCTTTTTAATAGAATCAGCGATACATTAACCTCCGGAGAATTTGTTCGTGACTTAATTGCGATGATTACATCCGTACCGGAAAATGAATGGGGATTAAAAAAAGACCCTTCAAACAGGGTCAGTTTAAAGACATATGAAAATTTTGCTAAAAGAGGTATTAACAAAACTACTTGTAAAGCAATTGTATACAGACTTACCCCTGATAATTTCATTGATAGTTTACATACAAGACCAGAGGCAACTCTAGAACTGTTGGCGGACGATTTACACCCATATAATGCGGCTGCTACAAGGGAAAATGTTGCAGAACTACTAGCAGATATATTTGTAAATATTATTAGAACTACGGCAGGATTAACTTCTCCAGATATTCTTGAACAACAAAAGCAAATACAATCATCACTAGATTTGAAGACAAAATACGGAAAATACTTGCTTCAAGAATGTAATAGCCATTGTCCAATGTGTGGTAGGCTGCTATTCGTTTCAGACTCTTCAAAAATTAATGATGTCTATGAAGTAAGTAAAATAAATAAAAGTAAACAATCAACTATAGACAACACAGTTGCACTATGTCCTACTTGCTTTGCTACCTATCAAATGGACACCGGCACAAAAATGACTAGAGAACTAGTTAAAATAAAAAAAGCCCTTTCTAATCGTATGGAAAGCATGATTGAACTTGATGCTATACAACTAGAAAAGGGACTAACAAATGTAATTACAAAACTAAAAAAACTTAAAGAAAAAGATTTCTCTGCTCTAACAATGGATCCAAAAGAAATAGTGGAGAAAATAGATAAATCCAAGGATTTTCACTTGTACTTTCAGGTTAATAATTATGTAATGACCTACTTTGTAACAATTCGTGAAATTTTAAAAAATCTTGATAAAAGACAAGAAATAGACTATGAAGATTTGCAGCATCAAATAAGGGCAGCATATAAAAAGCTAAAGAAAACAAAAAAATCCGATATCGAAATCTTTACAAGTCTATCTGAAAGAATACATAAAGTAACAATGCAAGAAGAAATATTTTGCCAAGCCATTGTTTGCTACTTTATTCAAAGCTGTGAGGTGTTTGATGCAATTACCAAATAAATTATATTCATATCAAAAAAGCACCCTAGCTTTAATTCCTAGAGTGCTTAGAGAAATTAAGAATGGCAATGTCAATGTTGTAGATATTTATCATGCGATTAGTCAAAATTTAGATGACCCTACAGATTTTTTGTCTGTTATGGATTGCCTATATGCTTTAAATGCAATTGAAATGACCGATGAAGGCGAGGTGAAATTATGCTTGTAGAGATATATTCTCCAGTTTTCATGGAGAATAATGAGATTAGAAAACCAATCAAACTAAAAAAAGGCCTAAATGTAATCCAAGGTGCAACAAAAGGGTCTAACTCTATTGGTAAGTCATCTGCATTACTAGCCATAGACTTTGTTTTTGGTGGAGATACTTACTTAAGTAGTGATGGTGTAAAAAACATTGGAAACCATACAATTTATTCATGCTTCAAATTTGATAAAAAATATTATTTTGGAAGAAGTACCTTAGATCCAGATACCATCATCCTTTGTAATCCCGATTATTCAGTAACCGAAGATACAATAACAAAGAAAGAATTCCTTGACTTTTTAATGGAAAAATATATCAGCAATAAAACTGATCTTTCTTTTAGACAACTAATAAGTACCTACTTCCGAATTGCTGGGAAAAATAATAATGAGGCGAACTATCCTTTGCAAGGATATAGAAACCAAAGTACAAAAGAATCTATCAAAATATTAATGAGTCTTCTTGATTACTTTAAAGATATAGAGCCTTTCCACGCTAGGTATGATTTAGAAACAGATAAGTTGAAAACATTTAAAAATGCTAGAAAATACAGCTTTATATCTAATCTAGTGGGTGGAAAGACTAAATTTGAAGAAAATATCAAAACCATCAATGAATTAAAGGCTGAATTAGAATCTCTTACAGATACAACCAGCGAAGGTATTACTCAAGAAGAAATTGAACAATCTAAGCATTGCGAGAACCTAAAATCCCAAAAACTATACTTTGAAACGCAGTTAGAAAGATACCAAAGAAGAAACAAGCTGCTTAGCATTAGCATGGAGTATGGTCTTATGCCTACTGAAGCAGACATACAGAGCTTAACTGAATTTTTCCCAGAAGCAAATGTTAAGAAAATCTTTGAAATAGAAAATTACCATAAAAAACTATCTTCCATATTGAGTTGTGAATTTAGTAAAGAAAAAGAAATTCTAGAACAGACAATCACAGAATTGAAACTAACATTGAAAATATTAGTTTAGAACTTTCCAACCATAAAGTTAAGAACCAATTTTCAAAGGAGTTTCTAGATAAACACTCTTCTCTCCAAAGGCAAATTCAAGCTCTTGAGGAACAAAATGAAGCCTTTAAAGAAGAAAAAGCTCTATCCGATTTAAAGAGCGATGCCAAAGATAAATTAGAAACAAATGTATCAAGTCTACTAGCTGACATTACATTTAAACTTAATCAACAAATGTACGAGTTCAATGAAACTTTATATGTGGAAAAAAGAAATTCTCCAAAAATTTCATTAAAGAATTATAACAGCTACGAATTCTTTACACCACAAGATACAGGAACAGGTACAAACTTTAAAGGTCTGATTCTATTCGATCTTGCAGTTTTATACCTTTCTTCCCTTCCAGCACTGGCACATGATTCTTTACTTTTTAAGAACATTGATGATGAGGGTGTAGATGGAATAATGAGAATTTATGATAAAGTCCATCAGATTAATAAACAAGTATTCATAGCTTTCGATAAGCAAAGTTCTTATAGCGATGAAACTTATGAAATATTGCAAAATAATCGAGTGCTTCAATTAGCAAGCAACGGACACGAACTATATGGTAAGTCTTGGAATAGAGAGGTGAAAAATGAAACTAAGTTATAACAAACTATGGAAACTACTAATCGATAAAGGCTTAACTAAAACCAAGCTACGTGAAATGGCTGGAATCAGCTCTTCATCAATGGCTAAGTTAACAAACTGTGGAAATGTCACTACGGAAGTTTTAATTAAAATATGTAGAGTTTTAGACTGCGATATCAGTGATATTGCCGAGATAGTAAAGGAGAAAAAATAAATGAGCCAAAATATTTTTGAAAGGAGTAAAAAAAGAAATGGTAAAGATCGAAGATATTATCGAAATCAGAAAAGCTAAATTGCATGAACGTGGATATGAAATTGTCTTCCCAAACAACAAAATCATTTGGCTTACAAAAAGAAGAACCATTGCAGGTCTCCTTTTATTAATTAAATACCAAACGTGTTCTGAAGAGGATTTGGTTGGGGCAAACGATAGACTTGTAGCTATCAAAACAATTTTGAAAGGCAAATATGAAAATAGCTGGATTAAAGATAGATATGGAGATGCCAATAAGCCGTTTAGCGAATTATGGACTGAGGAAGGCTTTTCTTGCGTTCATGCTGAAGGGTTGCAAGGGAATCGAAAATATGTTCTAAATGTTTATGATCACGAATCGTTATTTAATGAAAATGCAAAATCTGTTAGAACTCAGTTAAGTACTGCGGATAAAACTACTATTCTTGACAGACAAGGCGGTGTTTGTAATATATGTGGATCTAAGCTTAAAAATAGTAGCAACATTCCGACTCACACATTTGCAAAAGATAGAGTAACATTAGAATTTGACCACAGAATTCCTATAGACCGTGGGGGAGAGAATTCCATAGATAACTATCAAGCTTTATGCCATTATTGTAACAAGTGTAAAAGGCAAATGTGTTTTATCTGCAAAGAACAATGTGACTCAACATGTGCTTTAGTAAATCCTGAAGATTCAATAATAGTCAAAGCAACTGGTGAAGATATATCTGATAGACTATAACAGAGAGAGCAATTGATATTATAACTTATCAATTGCTCTCTTAATATCATCGCAAATAGATTCAATTACAGGTGGGCATACAGCGTTAGCAAGTTGCTTTATTGCATCCGTTCTTGATACAGCAGTTAAATCAAAGCTTTCAGGGAAACCCATTATTCTCCTCATTTCAATCAAATTTAAGTGTCTTCTTTCCCTTGATAAAACTGGTATCATTGCCCCACCACCAGAATTGCTTACAGCAAATGTTGGGAAAGGTGCATCTAAAGAATATGCCCTAATTCCACTAGATCTTATTTGGAATACACAGTCATTAATGTTGCAATTTGCTGACACTCTTTCTAATTTTTTTCTAGTTTTAGGCAAAGTAAATGAGATATCAGATTCTTCCTTTTTCTCCGTATATAAATCAATATATTCCTCCCATCTTTTGCTTATTGGAATTGAGTAATCACCTAGATTTAAAAAATTTCGCAATGGCGTTTTTTCTGTTAATTTTTCTGTAAATTCAAATTTGATATTTGAATATCTATCCTTTGAGAATGCGACTATATATATCCTTGGTCTGCTCTGTGGTACTCCAAAATATGTGCTATCAATTATCTTGTCATACACATTATATCCGGCATCATTCAATTGTTTTTTTATCTCTTTAAAAGTATTTCCTTTATCGTGATTTTTTAAATTAGGTACATTTTCAAAAAATACAATATCAGGTCTTTTACATCTAATTATTTCCATGAGTTTGAAAAAAATCGTACCTCGAGGATCCTTAAAGCCATCTCCTCTTCCAGCTTGAGAAAAAGGCTGACATGGAAATCCTGCACATATCATATCAAAGTCAGGTAAATTTTCTTCATTCAAGTTAAATATATCTTTTGAATTAAATTTTTCGTTGAAATTTTTATAGTATGTTAATTCGCAACGATTATCTATTTCGTTAGAATAAACTGGCATACTTTCCATTTTAGAATTAGATATACCTATTCTAAACCCTCCTATACCAGTACAAAACTCTGCGTACTTTATCAATCTATCACCTCCAATTTTGTTATTCTCATGCGTTAAATGATATTTAAGTACTAGTATTCTAATATATCTATTCCTGTTTTTATAAGGCGATCATATCTTTCCTTAGAAATTAATACTGCCTTTGGTTTTCCATTTTTTAATATAAAAGCAGCCTCATCATTATCCGATAATTTAGTTATAATTTTAGAAGACTGTCCCTTTAAAAAATCAGACATATTATAAAAATCCATTGTTGTCTTACAATCTTTTTCTTTCATATCTTGCTCCTTTCGTATTAAAGATTTTACCATAAAATCACTCTTTTATAAACTTAAATTGTAATTACTTTTATAATTATATTTAGGTGGGTGCAGGTGGGTGCATTTTTG
>NZ_KV808721.1:37344-37820 GCF_001812365.1 Anaerococcus sp. HMSC065G05 | reverse complement strand
CACCTATACCTTTTAACGATAGCACTGGAATAAGCCTATAATTTCTACACTTTATTTACTTAGTGGGTGCAACTCTTGTCATCAATACAACACTCTCAACATGCATAGTCTCTGAAAACATATCACATCCCTTGATTTTTTCTAATTTATATCCCTTTTCTTGGAATCTTTTTATATCTCTTGCTAGTGTTTGTGGGTTACAGGAGATGTAGACTATTTTTTTTATTTTTGTTTTTGCTATTGTTTTTATTATCTCTTTATCTAATCCTGCTCTTGGTGGGTCTAGAACTATGGCGTCTATTTTTTCTTTTTTTATAAATTTATCGTCTATGTAGTTTGCATTTTTTGCTATGAATTTATAATCTTTTAGGTCATTTTCTTTTGCGTTTTCTTTTGCATCTTTTATGGCGTTTTTGTTTATTTCTATTCCTACAACATGATCATCGTTTATGGCGATTGAGCTTGTTGCTGAGCCA
>NZ_KV808721.1:0-37244 GCF_001812365.1 Anaerococcus sp. HMSC065G05 | reverse complement strand
GATTGAGCTTGTTGCTGAGCCACAAAATAAGTCTAGAACTTTTTGATTTTCTCCTAGAAAATCTTTGGCTGTTTTGTATAATTTTTCTGTCACATAATCATTTACTTGGTAAAAATCGTTCATAGATATTTTGAATTTTTTTCCTAATAGATTATATATGAGATAATCTTTGCCTGAAATATTTATTTTTTCTTTTTTATTTATTAGGTTAATGTTGTAAGTTGAATTTTTGTATTGATTTTTTATATATGGGATAATTTCTTTGTCTTTTATTTTTATATTTAATAGTATTTCTTTTTCGTTTGCTCTTATTGTTATTTCTTCTAGGCTATTTGGGTATTTTTTTGTAATATCTTTTGTGATTTCTTCTATTTTTTCTAGATTTTCTCTTATTAAATCTTTTGCTAAAAGGCAATCTTTTATTTCTACAAGGTCATTGGAATATTTTTTGTTATAGGCAAGTTTTCCTTTTTTTGTTATTTGTAGCCTAATTTTATTTCTATATCCAAATTCTTTTCCTTCTATTATTTCTATATCATCTATTTTTATTTTTGCTGATTTTAATAGGGCATTTTTTATTAAATTTTTCTTTAATTTTATTTGACTTTTATAATTTATATCCATAATAGAACAACCACCACATTCATAATAATATGGACATGGTGGTTTTCTAAGGTAGGGAGATTTCTCTAAAGTTTTTGTTTTTTCTGCTTCAAAGAAATTCTTTTTTTCATTATTTACTTTTATATTGCAAACTTCTCCGTAAATTGCGCCTTCTATAAAGGCAGTTTTACTTTCTGTTTTTGCAACTGCCCTACCGTCTTGTAGAATATCAATTATTTTGATATTTTTTATTTCCATTATAATACCTTTGCTTCTCCCTTGTAGATTATTCCTCCAAGTGGATCAAGTGTTATTGTATCTCCGTCTTCTAATAGGTTTGTAATGTTTTTTACTCCAAGTATTGCTGGAATTCCAAAGTGGATTGCTACAACTGCTGTGTGGCTTGTTAGTCCTCCGTTTTCTGCAATAACTCCTGAAGATCTTTCCATAAATTCGTTTATATCTTTATCGGTATATTTTGCAACAATTATATCTCCGTCTTCGAATTTTCCTTCAAGCTCTTCTTTTGTTGAACCAACTACAACTTTTGCTGAAACGGATTTGTTTCCAACGCCTGTTCCGTTTGCAATTATATCTCCAATTACGTGAACTTTTATTAGGTTGGATGTTCCTGAAACTCCTAGTGGAATTCCTGCTGTAAGTACAGTCAAATCTCCTTCTTGTACGTAATTTTCTTTTAATGCTCCAACTATTGCTCTTTCAATTAATTCGTCTGTTTCATGAGCTGTATCTACAATTATTGGATATACTCCCCATGACACTGACAATCTTCTTGCAACTTTTTCATCTATTGTACAAGCAATTATATTTGTTCTTGGTCTAAATTTAGAAACTGCCTTTGCTGTATTTCCTGATGCTGTACAAGTAATTATAGCTTTTGCTCTCAATTGGCTTGCTATTGTACAAGTTGATTTTGAAATTGCATTTGTTGTTGTAATTTTTCTATCTATTTCTGTTTGATAAATATTTTCTTCGAAATCGTCTGATAATTCTGTTGTAATACAAATATCTCTCATAGTTTTAACAGCTTCTACCGGATATTTTCCTGCTGCTGTTTCTCCTGAAAGCATTACACAATCTGTTCCATCTATAATTGCATTTGCAACGTCGGTTGTTTCTGCTCTTGTAGGTCTTGGATTTCTTTGCATTGAATCTAGCATTTGTGTAGCGGTAATTACTGGTTTTGCAGCCTTATTACATTTTCTTATAATTTCTTTTTGTACAAGAGGAATAAGCTCTGTTCTAATTTCTACTCCCAAATCTCCTCTTGCAACCATAATTCCATCGCTCGCTTCGATTATTTCATCAGCATTATCTACACCTTCTTGAGATTCTATTTTTGATATAATCAAAATATCTTCTCCGCCATGATCTTCAAGGACTTTTCTTATATCATAAATGTCTTCTTTTTTTCTAACAAAAGATGCTGCTATCATGTCAATGCCGTTTTCAATTCCAAATTTAATATCGTCTACATCTTTTGGTGTGATTGATGGTAGGTTTGTAACTCTTCCTGGAAGATTTACTCCTTTGTTATTAGAAATCACTCCATTATTTTGTACTCTACAAACTATTTCTGTTCCATCTTTAATTTCAATTACTTCAAGTTGAATTAAACCATCATCTACTGAAATTATTGAGCCTTTTTCTACATCTTGTGGTAAGCCTTCGTATGAAACTGATACAATATCTTTGTTTCCAACAATATTTCTAGTTGTTAGTGTAAAAATATCATCTGGTTTCAAGAAATATTCCTTTTCTTCAAATTTTCCAATTCTAATTTCTGGACCTTTTGTATCAAGCATAAGTCCCAAAGGAACATTTAATTTTCTTCTTATTCTTTTTATAGTTTTAATTTTTTCAAGATGTTCCTCATGAGATCCATGTGAGAAATTTAATCTTGCAACATTCATTCCATTTTTAATCAATTGCTCCAAAACTTCTGGAGATTGTGAAGCTGGTCCTATTGTACATACAATTTTGGTTTTCTTTAATATATCTGGTTTCATAACTTATCCTCCACCTATTCCTATTTATTTAGATAATTTGTTAGCAAGTCTGTAAAGATCTTCATTAAAATCAGAATTCATTGATACTGCTTCATCTATGCTAACTTGATTTATTTTTCCATTTGTATAACCCAAAGCTATATTTGTTTTTTCTTCATTTAATAATTCCGCTGCTGTTGCTCCCATAATAGAACCTAATAATCTATCAGCTGAAGATGGAGAGCCTCCTCTTTGAACGTGGCCTAAAACTGTAACTTTTGTTTCAACTCCACTTCTTTCTTCAACTTCTTTTGCTACAGTATATGGATTTCCAACTCCTTCAGCAAGAACTATAAGATGGTGTAATTTTCCTCTTTTTCTTCCGTGATTTACTTTCTCAACAATTTCATCAATTGAGAATTTGTGTTCTGGAACTATGATAGATTCTGCTCCACCAGCAAGTCCTGAAAATAAAGCTAAATCTCCACAATTACGTCCCATAACTTCTATTACAACTGCTCTTCCGTGAGATGATGAAGTATCTCTTAATTTTCCAATAGCATCTGTTACTGTTTCAATTGCAGTAAAAAATCCTATTGTAAAATCTGTATAGCCCATATCATTATCAATTGTGCCCGGAATTCCTATGGTTTTTATTCCCAAATCACTAAGAGCCTTTGCTCCTTTAAAAGAACCATCTCCACCAATTACGATTAGTCCTTCGATTCCATAATCTTTAAGAATTTGAGCTCCTCTTTTTTGACCTTCTGCATTTTTAAACTCAGTTGATCTTGCAGTTCCAAGAATTGTACCACCTTTATGGATAATATCGGCAACTGATGAAACATTCATTTCATAAATATCTCCTTTCATCAACCCGTCATATCCATTTCTTATTCCTTTTACTCTCATTCCGTTGTTTAGGGCTGTTCTTACTGCAGCTCTAATCGCTGAATTCATTCCCGGTGCATCGCCACCACTAGTAAGTATACCTATTGTTTTCATTGTTTCTCCTTTAAATTAATTTAACATTATCCTTCCCAAGTTTCAACTTCAGATAATTTATTATATCTGAATTTTGGTCAATCCACAAGCTTTTATCAAGTTTGACTGTCTTTTTTTTGTCAGAAAAATAAATTATCACTGGTGTGCTACCATGGTTACTCATTAGATCTTTTCGTATTTTATTATACCTTACATATTCCATTTTTATATACAAATTTTTAAAAGAATTTTCATCAATTTCTTTTATATTTGATACAATCAATTTCAATTCATCATCGCTAGATTGTAGATTTCCACTAACCATCACAAGTGTATCATTTTCAATTATATTTTTTACATCTTTATAAATATTTGGAAAAATTATCATTTCTATTGATCCAGACATATCCTCCAAAGAACAAAATGCCATTAAAGTACTTTTTTTTGTCATAGTTTCAGATTTATTTGTAATAATTCCTGCCATCCTTACACTTTTATTGTCAAATTTATCTAAATCTACTGGCCTTAGCTCACTTAAAATTTCCGTTGTGAAATTTACATAATTTTTTAAATTATTTCCTAAAGAATTTAAGGGATGATCTGAAATATAAAAACCTAAAACTTCCTTTTCTAACTTTAGTTTTTGCTTATTTTTATATTCATTAACTGGTGGAAATTTTATGTCATCAATTATTTCTTCTTTGTTTTGATCAAAATCAAGCAAATTCATTTGACCTTTTAAATTCACTTTCTCATTATCATGAATTGATTGAAGAGCTGTTTCGTGGACTGCCATAAGCTCTGATCTTTTGTATCCTAGGCAGTCAAATACTCCTGCTTTTATAAGAGATTCCAAAGCTTTTTTATTTAAAACTGTTGGATCATTTGCCTCAATTCTTTCTAGAAAATCTTTAAAGCTTTTAAAATTTTTCTCTTTTCTTAAATTAACGATCAAATCAATTAAATTTTCTCCAACATTTTTTATAGCCGAAAGACCAAATACTATTTCATTTTCATTTGCTACAAATCTTCTTTTTGACTTATTTATATTTGGCGGAACAATTTTTATTCCAAGCCTTTTTGCCTCTGAAATATATAAATAAACTTTAGAAGAGTTGCCCATAATGGAAGTCAATAGATTTGCCATATATTCTTCTTTAAAATAATATTTCAAAAATGCAGTTTGAATAGCTACCAAGGAATAAGCCGCTGAGTGAGATTTGTTAAAGGCGTATTTTGCAAAAGAAATCATTTCATCGTATATCTTATTGGCATTAATTTCTGAAATACCATTATTTACACAACCTTTTACTTCATAATCTCCATTTTGATTTTTCTTTCCGTGGACAAATATTTCCCTATTTGCTTCCATTACGCTCATTTTCTTTTTGCTCATTGCTCGTCTTAGATTGTCAGCTTCCCCAAGTGAAAATCCAGCAAGTTTTTGTACAATTTGCATAACTTGCTCTTGGTATACAATTATGCCATAAGTTACTTCAAGAATTGGTTTTAGGGCATCATCTATGTAGGAAATATTTTCTGGATTTATTTTATTTTTTATATAATTTGGAATTTGATCCATTGGTCCTGGTCTAAAAAGTGAATTTGCTGCAACCAAATCATCGAATCTTGTTGGTTTTAAATTTTTAAGAAAATTTCTCATACCAGCTGATTCAAATTGAAAAATCCCAACTGTTTCAGCCTTGGTAAATTGACTTATAACTTTCGGATCATTTTCATCAATTGCCCCAAGATCAATATCTATATTTTTATTTCTCTTTATATCCTTTATTGTATCTTGAATTACTGTAAGATTTCTAAGTCCCAAAAAATCCATCTTTAACAAACCCAATTCTTCAATTTCTGTCATATTAAATTGGGTAACTATCTGATCGTTTGATAAAGCAAGAGGAACAATATCTGTTAAAATTTCCTTGCTTATAACAACTCCTGCTGCATGGATTGATGTATGCCTTGGTAAGGCTTCGATATTTCTTGCAGTATCTATCATTCTTTTTGTTTCAACATCATTTTGATATTCGTAAGCTAATTTTTCAGTAGAATCAAGAGCCTTATCAATTGTCATTCCTATTGCTTGAGGAATTAATTTTGCTATTTTATCAACCTTATTGTAGGAAATATTCATAACCCTTCCCACATCTCTTATGGCATTTCTTGCCTGCATCCTACCAAAAGTTACTATTTGCGAAACATGATCTCGTCCGTAAAGTTCATATACATATTCAACTACCTTATCCCTATTTTCATAGCAAAAATCTATATCAATATCAGGCATTGAAACTCTTTCTGGATTTAAAAATCTTTCAAAAAGCAAATCATATTTTAAAGGATCAATTTGTGTAATATCGAGAGCATAAGATACAATTGAACCTGCTGCTGATCCCCTACCAGGTCCTACTGCAATCTTATTATCTTTGGCATATTTTACAAAATCCCAAACAATCAAAAAATAATCTACATAACCCATATTATTTATTACGTCGATTTCTTTTTTTGCTCTTTTTATAATTTTTTCATCTAAATTTTTGTATTTTTTTATAAGACCTTCTTTGACTAGAATTTTTAGATATTCAAGATTTGTTGTATCTTTTGGAAGTTTTGTAAAATATGGTAGGTGAGGATTATGAAATTCTAGGCTAACATTGCACATAGCAGAAATTTTTTGTGTATTCTCAAAAGCTCTTGGAAAATCTTTAAAAATTTCTTCCATTATTTGAGAATCTTTTAGATAAAATTCATCAACAGGCATTTTCATCCTATTTTCATCTTCTAATAAAGAACCTGTTTGGATACATGATAAAACATCTTGATAAAAGGCATCATTTTTTTCAACATAATGAACATCATTTGTGCATACCAGTTCTATATCCAAATCCTTGTGAATTTGAAGTAATACTTCATTAACTTTTTTTTGTTCTTTTAAACCATGATATTGTACTTCCAAATAAAAATTTTCTTTGCCAAATAAATCGAGATATTTTTTTGCTGTAGAATATGCTTTTTTTATATCATTTTCTAAAATTCTTTGATTAATTTCTCCATTTAAGCAAGCTGAAAGACCTATCAAGTCTTCTTTGTATTCTTTTAAAACTTCAAAATCTATTCTTGGCTTATAATAATATCCTTGTGTGTAGGCTTTTGATACGATTTTTAAAAGATTTTTATAGCCATTATTATTTTTTGCCAAAAGAATAAGATGGTAATATCTTTTATTTTGGGGAGTTTTTATTTTATAATCATTTTCACAAATGTAAACTTCACAACCAATTATTGGTTTAATATTATTTGCTTGGCATTTTTTATAAAATTCAATTACCCCATACATATTTCCATGGTCTGTTATTGCACAAGAATCCATTCCAAATTCTTTTAGCTTTTCCATCAATTTATCAATTTTTGTAAAACCATCTAAAAGTGAATATTCTGTATGAAGGTGGAGGTGGGTAAAATTATTTGTCATTATTCCTCACTTTCTGCAAGTTTTATAAGTTTTTGGAGTCTGTAATTAACCTTAGCTTTTGAAAGGGCTGGCGTCATCATTTTGCCCAATTCTTCAAGAGAAATATAAGGATAGGCAAGCCTTAATTCGGCAATTTTTTGCAAATCTTCTGCTTGATTTTCTAAAATATTTTTTTCTTTTAATTTATTTATTGCATCAACTTGCCTAAAGGCCGCTTTTACAGTCCTATCAATATTTGCTTTGTCGAAATTTGTTTGCCTATTTATGTCATTTCTAATTGACTTCATTGCCCTTACATTTTCTAAATCAAAAAGTGATTTATTTGCTCCAATTAAAGCCAAAAAATCTGAAATTTTATCAGAATCTTTTATGTAAACACAATAAGAATCATTTCTCAAATTTAATTTTGGATTTATAGAAAATTCTTCCATGATTTTTCCTATCAAAAGTGCTTCTTCTTTTTGTTGAACATTAATTTCAAGATTATATCCCCTATAAGGATCATTAATTGAACCTTTTAGCAAAAATGCTAATTTTAAAATAATCTTTTTTTCATTTCTACTTTTGATATTTTCAAAAAATTTTTCAAATTCATATAAGCTATAAGAATCTGCAAGTGCTAAAATTTTATCTGCCACTTCGCTATCTTCTACCAAAACAACATAAGACCTATCTTTTGAAAATTTTCTTTTATTTTGAATTTCCATGGCTGGAGAATAGTTATATTTTTCTTTTATAATCTTGTAAATATACCTTGCTTCTATGTTCTCGCTTGCCTTAAATAAAATTTGGTAAGAATTATTCACTATCCTAATAGAGCCTTGAAAATAAAAGTAGGCTAATAATTCCATATCAATCTCTTTATAATCAGGCTCTTTTTTTAATATTTCTTTTTTACATCTTTTTGAAAAAGACATATAATCACTCTCTATTCAATCATTTTTTCTTTAATTTTTTCTATAATTTTCTTTTCAACACCTGCATATTCTAAGTATGCATCATAAGTTTCATATTTTCTTTGTATATATTCCATGGCTTCTTTTATGTTGTATGGAGAAGTTATCCTAAAAACTGCTTCGTTTTCATTTTGCCCATACATGTCTACATAACCCAAATTAGCAGAAGAAATTTCATAGTCAGCCATAATATCTGTCCTAAAAACTCCTACAAGTCCAAATAAAATCATAGAAATAATTCCAGTTCTATCTTTACCTTCTTGGCAATGAAAAAGCACACTTCCATCAGCATTTGCCATTATCTCAAAAATCTTTTTTATAGCAGGAAAATTATCAATTAATGTAATATAAGATTTTCCTATTGTATCTTTTTTTTCAATTAATCTTTGGATTTCTTCTTGGCGCATTGGCCTTGGAGAAAGCGATACATTGTAATGAGAAAATTTTTCTTTTAAAATTTTGATTTTTTCATAATGATATTTGATTTCGTCATCACGTCTTAAATCAATTATTGTTGATACATTTAAATCTTTCAATAAATCCAAATCTTTTTTTGTGCAAGAATCAAGATTTGCACTTCTAATAAAAGATTTCCAAGAAGTAATTTCCCCATTAATGGTTGGATAGCCTCCCAAGTTTCTAGCATTTTTTATATTTTCAAATGGTAAAACTTTTAAATATTTTATTTTTTCCATTTTTCCCTATCCCTGTGTTTTCTCACAACTATATAATCGCTATCCTTGAGTTTTTCATAAATTTTCTCACACATATAAACTGACCTGTGTTGACCACCTGTGCAACCAAATCCAATAGAAATTGAGTTTTTGCCCTCTTTAATAAAATAGGGAATAAGCTTTAACAAATTATCATACACCAAATTTTTAAAGTCATTTGCAATTTCAAAGCCATCAAGATATTCTTGTAGTTTTTCGTCAGTTCCATTTAGGTGCTTTAAATCTTTTATATAAAAAGGATTAGGTAAAAATCTCAAATCAAATACTACATCAACATCAAGGCTTAGACCATTTTTATATCCAAAAGAAAATAAATTTATAATGAAATTTTCTTTATTTTTAGAAAAATTAAGGAGAACTTTTTTTAAATCCTTGTTATTATAAGAGCTTGTATCAATTATAATATCTGCCATTTCCTTAATTTTTTTCAATTCTCTTTTTTCCTTTATAAGACCATCTTTTACATCTCCAAAAGAACCCAAAGGATGAGGACGTCTTAGTTCATTATATCTTTTTAAAATTGTTTCATCTTGACTTGTAAGATAAATTATTTTAGTATCTTCGTTTATTTTTTTGAGATTTTCCAGATTTTCTACCAAATTTTTATCAACTTTTATAGACCTAAAATCAACAACACAAGCAAGCTTGTCTATTGGTTTTTCCTGCTGTTTATTTAATTTTATAAAACTTTCCAAAAGTCTTGCAGGAACATTATCCATAGCATAATAATCAAGATCTTCAAAAATTCTAAGAGCTGTCGATTTTCCAGAGCCACTAAGTCCTGTTATTATTTTTACCTTCACTATTTTTCTCCTATGACTTTAACTTCCCTTTCAAGTTTAAAACCAGTTTTTTCAAAAACAATACTTGCAACTTCCTCAATAAAATTGATCATTTCCTCATAACTTGCATTGCCATTATTAATTAAAAATCCACAATGTTTTTCGCTAACTTGACAATCGCCTTTTCTATAGCCTTTCAAACCACATTCATCAATTAATTTTGATGCGAAAGAGCCTACAGGTCTTTTGAAAGTAGAGCCTGCAGATTTTTTATCAAGAGGTTGTTTTGTAACCCTTCTATTTGTAAAATCCTCATATTTTTCATAGATTTTTTCTTTATCATCTTTTTTTAATTCAAAAATCGCCTCAGAAACAACCAAATCATCGTCAAAAACCTTAGAATGTCTATAAGAAAAATCCATATCCTCATTAGAAACTTCTAAAATTTCCCCAGTTTTAGAAACCAATCTTACACTTTTAATTATATCTTTCATCTCAACGCCATAAGCTCCTGCATTCATAGCAACAGCTCCACCAAGGCTTCCAGGAATTCCAGAAACTTCTTCCATGCCAGTTAAAGAATTTTCAAAAGAAAATTTGCTAGCTTTAGATAAAAGACATCCCGCACTTACTCTCAACAAATTTCCATCAAGAGAAATTCTGTCATAATTTTTAGAAATAATTATAACACAACCCCTAATTCCTTTATCAGTAACCAAAATATTTGTCCCGTTACCAATGATTGTTGTTTCTATATTATTTTTTTGATTAAATTTAATTAAATCTACAAGTTGATATTCTTCTTTTACTTCCACCAAGACATCCGCTTTGCCACCAATGCCAAAATTTGTATAATTTTTTAATTGTTCATCAAATTTAATAATTCCAAAATCTTTATTTTCATACAATGACTTATAATCCATAAAGCCTCCTTGTCTAACTACTTACTAAAATCTATTTTTATTATACTCTTATTTGATTTTTTGTCTGTTTTTCTATATAATAGCAAGTAGCGATTATATTTGAAAATTTGATATAAATTTGATATAATAACTAAGATATTTCTAAGACATTGGAGGTGTAAAGTATGGCAAGAGAATGTGATATCTGTGGAAAAGGTACAAAATTTGGTAACAAAGTTACTTTCTCACATAGAAGACTAAATAGAAACTTTAAACCAAACGTTCATAAATTAAGAGCTAAAGTTAATGGAAGCGTAAAAACAATCAACGTTTGTACTAAATGTATAAAAAGCGGAAAAGTAGAAAAAGCTTAATAAGAATTTTATAGTGCTATAAGCACTATTTTTTCATTAAAAAAATCTCTTTCGAAATTATAGAATAATAATTTCAAAAGAGATTTTTTATTTTTTTATTCATTTATTATTTTTTTATATTTTTCAACTTGTCTAGAAATTGAATTTTCATTATTAGAAAAAATATCAGAACCACTTACAACCAAATCAACGCCTGCATCAATTACTTTTTTCAAATTAAAATCTTTAATTCCCCCATCGACTTCAATAAGACAAGATAAATTTTTTTCATCGATAAGTGCTCTGATTTTTTTAATTTTTTCCAAAGAATCTTCCATAAAAGATTGACCGCCAAAACCTGGCTCAACGCTCATAATAAGACACAAATCAATTTTTTCTAAATATGGAATGATTTTATTTATATCAGTTTTTGGTTTAAAACTAAGACCAACTTTCATACCAAAAGATTTAATTTTTTCAATAGTTTCATCCAAATTAGAGCAAGCCTCATAATGAATTGTAACTATATCAGATCCACATTTTTTAAAATTTTCAATATATCTTATAGGCTCTTCAATCATCAAGTGAGTATCAAAAACAAAATCATTATCTTTTCTAATCGCTTTTATTATAGGAAAGCCAAAAGAAATATTTGGAACAAATTTCCCATCCATTACATCAATATGAAGATATTTAATATTAGATTTTTTCAATTCGTCTAAATCTTTTTGCAAATTAGAAAAATTTGCTGATAAAAGTGATGGGGCTATCTCTACCATGTTTGTCTCCTTTTTTTTATTTCTTCAAACAACAACAAATAATTTTCATACCTAGTTTTTTCAACAAAGCCTTTTAAAAGATCATCTTTAACTTTACACTTTGGTTCATTGATATGATTACAATTATTAAATTTACAAGAATTATTATCAAATTCTTTAAAACAATATTTTAAATCTTTTTCATCATCAATAAAATCAATATCAAAACTATCAAAGCCAGGTGTATCAAAAATATTTGTATTTTTTCCTAAATTAAAAATCTCAATATGTCTAGTTGTATTTTTTCCTCTCTTAGATTTTTCTGAAATCGTGCCGATTTCTATTTCATCTTCTACAAGATTATTTAAAAAAGTAGATTTGCCGACACCAGATGATCCAGAAACAGCAGAAGTTTTTCCATCCAAAATTTTTAAAATTTCATTTTTAGGAAAATCATTATAATTGTCAATAAAAACCAATTTATAACCTATTTTCTCATACATTTTTATAAATTCTAAATCTTTATCATCTGCCAAATCTTTTTTGGAAACTATTATTACTACATCAATATTTATATGTTCACACATAGCTAGGTACTTATCAATATTAAAAAGATTAAGGCTAGGATTTTTTATAGTAATAAAATATAAAATTTGGTCAATATTTGCTATATTTGGTCTTTTAATTTCATTTTTTCTATCTAAAATTTTTGTAATATAGCCTTTAGAATTTTCTGTGACATCAAATTCTACATTATCTCCAACCAGAGGTTTTATATTTTTTTTTCTAAAAACTCCCCTAGCCTTGCACATAAAAGTATCAAATTCAGTTAGAACATAATATATTTCTTTTTGTGATTTTATTATTTTACCAATCATCTGTTTACTTCATAAACTCCTTGAGACTTATCATCTACTAAAATCTCAACTTTAGTGCCTACAACAGATTTAAAATCTAAATTAATATTTCCACTAGAATCAAGCTCTGATGAACTATGATTTTCATTATATAAAAGATCTGTTCTTTGGTTACTATCAGATATTTTGTAAACTTTTACATTAAAACTATCTTTATCTTGAGGCCCTTTTATAGTAAATTTTACATTTACTTGCTTTTGCTTATTTTGATTTTCTTCATTGCTGTCATCTTTATTTGGATCTTTTCCATTTGAGACAACAAAATCAATTTTAGAGCCTTCAGCAACTTGAGTGCCAGCAGAAATAGATTGTTCAATTACAATTCCTTTTTTATAATCGTCCGAATATTCATAAGAAATATTTTCAACTGTAAGATTTGCATCTTTTGCAACATTGATTGCGTCTTTTTCGTAAGAACCTATAAAATAAGGAACTTTTACATTTTTAACTTCAGGTTCTTCTTTTCCCAAACTTATTGTAACATCAACTTCACTACCTGCTTGAACTTTTTCATTTTTTTCAGGATCTTGCTCAATAATTTTATCTTTTTCAACCTTATCGCTATATTCTGTATTTGTTTTTCCCAATTCTAGATCATGTTCTTTTAATTTTTCTTCAGCTTGATCTAAAGTTAAGCCAGAAAGATTTGGAACTTTAACTTCTTTTCCTTGGCTTATAACAAGATTTATAGTTGTGTTTTTCTTAACTTTTGTTTTTGGACTAGGATCTTGTTCCATTACCTTGCCTTTTTCGTAATTAGAACTATTTGCATAGCGAGATACATTTGCCTTTAGATTTTTTTCTTCCAAAATTTCTACAGCTTCTTCTTCACTTAAATTTATAACTGTAGGCACTTGTACCATGTCTGAATCTTTTGATTTTGCATAAAAATATCCAGCCACAATAACAGCAAGTAGCATCAAAACAAATGGCAAAATCTTTCTTTTTTTTGATTTTTTTTCAGATTTTTTATCCGAATCATCAGTTGGTGTTACATATACTGCTTCATTTTCTTCTTTTTTTGGTTTTTGTTTTTTCTTTTTATTTTCAACTACAGGAATAAAAGATGTTTCTTGTATTTCATCTTTTGGTTTTTGAATTTTTGCTGTATCTTCTTTTTTGAAATATCCTATATCATAAGAATTATCTTCTAATGCCCTAATTAATTCTTTAGCGCTTTTAAATCTTTCTTGTGGATCTTTTTGAAGAAGTTTCATTATTATGTCATTTAATCTTGGAGATAAATTTTCATTTAATTTGATTGGGCTTTCTGGTTCATCTTGGATATGCATAACTGCAATTCCAACTGAATTATCCGCATCAAATGGAACTTTACCAGTTGCCATTTCATACATAACAACCCCAAGAGAATATAGATCTGATTTTTCATCAACAAATTTGCCCTTGGCTTGTTCTGGAGAAATATAATGAACTGTACCCAAAATTGATGATGTGTAAGTTATAGTTGCATTTGTAGAAACTCTAGCTATCCCAAAATCTGTAACTTTTAATAAGCCATATTTATCCATCAAAATATTTTGTGGTTTTATATCTCTGTGAATAATATTTGATGAATGAGCTTGATTAAGTGCTTGGGCAATTTGAATTGAATAATCTACTATATCATGATTAGATAGATTTTTTTCCCTATCAATTTTATCTTTTAGCGTTTCTCCTTCAACATATTCCATTACTATATAATGAATTTTTTTGCCTTCAATTAAATCTTCGCCTATATCATAAACACTTACAATATTTACATGTGTAAGTCTTGCTGCTGATAAAGCTTCATTAGAAAATTTCTTTACAAATTCTTCATCTTCAGCATATTGATCTTTTAAAATTTTTATTGCTACATCTCTTTGTAGAAGTCTATCAGTTGCCTTATAAACTTTTGCCATTCCTCCTACACCAATAAGATCTTGCAATTTATACCTATTACCTAAAATAATATTGTCCATACTTACCTCAAATCAAAATTGTAGTTACAGTGATATTATCATGTCCACCATTTTTTATCGCCAAATCAACTAGGCTTGATGAAATTTTATCAGCAGTAGAATTATTGGCAATAATAGCTTCTATTTCTACATCACTAACTTCATTTGTCAAACCATCAGTAACCATAAGCATTATATCACTATCTTTCATATCCAAAGACCTAGAATCTGGTCTGATTTTACTTCCTACTCCAACTGCTCTTGTTATAGTAGACTTATTTGCAAAATTTTCTGCTTCATCTTCTGTAAGAGAGCCTGAATCTATAAGATCATTTACCAAAGAATGATCTCTAGTTATAAGTTGTAATTTTTTATCTGAATATATGTAGCATCGAGAATCTCCAATGTGTGTTATATGATAAGATTTTTTTCATAATCTATGCAAACACAAACTACAGTTGTTCCCATATTTGCATATTCTTCGTATGATTTTGATAAAGAAAAAATTTTATCATTTGCACTTTGTAAAGCTTCTTCTTGCAAGTCAATAATAGAAGAAAAATCTTTAATATTAGAATTTTTTATATATTCTAAATAATATTTTGCTGCAAGTTTTGAAGCAATTTCTCCTCCATTATATCCACCCATACCATCGGCTACAATAAAAAAACTATAATTTTCCAAATCAAGATTTCCATAATAATCCTGATTTTCGCTTCTTACTTTGCCGATATTTGAAATAGTACTAAATTTCATTTCTACCTCGCATAGTTATTTCTAAGTTGTCCACATGATGCATCAATATCTGAGCCCATTGATCTTCTTATAGTTGCATTTAAACCCCTAGTTGATAATTTTTTTTGAAATTGATCCATTACATTAGACTTAGTTTTTGAATACTTAAATTCTTCTATTGGATTTAAAGGAATAAGATTTATATGAATATTTTTACCTTTAAAAAGTTTCTCCAATTTATCAATGTCTTCTTTTAAATTATTTACCCCATCTATGACAACATATTCATAAGAAATTCTTCTTTTTGTTTTTTCAAAATAATAATCACAAGCTTTAACAATGTCTTTTATTTTATATTTTTTTGCACTTGGCATATATTCCATTCTTTTTTTATCAAAAGCATAATGTAGGGAAACAGCCAAATTAATATCATATCCCAAATCTGCAAGCTTGTAAATTTTATCAACAAGTCCTACAGTAGAAATTGTTATTGCTCTGTGAGATAAATTTCTTCCATTTTCATCTGTAATTATTTTAATAAATTTTTCTATATTTGAAAAATTGTCTAGAGGCTCCCCTATTCCCATGACAACAATATTATTAATATCTGAATTTTCTCTTTCTAAAAGATAAATTTCTTCTATTATTTCAGATGCTAATAAAGATCTTTCAAGCCCATTTTTAGTAGATGCACAAAATTTGCATCCCATTTTGCATCCTACTTGTGACGAAATACAAATTGTATTTCTATTATTGTATTCCATAAAAACAGCTTCAATAATGTTTCCATCATCAAGTTCAAATAAATATTTTTTTGTTTTGTCCAAGTTAGATTTAAATTCTTTTAAAACTTTAATCTTTGGAAAATAGAAAATTTGATCTAATTTTTTCCTCATATCTTTTGACAAATCAGTCATTTTAGAAAAATCATTTATTTTATTTACATGAATTTGCCTAAAAACTTGTTTTGCCCTAAATTTTTGAAATCCTAAATTTAAAAAAATTTCTTCTAATTCTTTGATAGTTTTGTCATTTATTGTTTTTTTCATAATCATATCTTTTCAAATTTTGTTAAGAAAAATCCATCAGTTTCATCTTCAAAACTATTAAATTCCAAGTAATCTTTTCCATTAATTTTTATATTTTTAAGCCTTCTTTTCTTGGATAAATAATTGAAATTATCTTTATTTTCAATACTTCCAATTGTACAAGTAGAAAATACTAAAATTCCACCTGTTTTTAAATATAAAAAAGCCTTATCCAAAATATTTTTTTGAAGTTTTGAAAGACTAATAACATCTTCCATAGTCCTATTATATCTTATCTCTGGTTTTCTATCCATAACCCCAAGACCAGAACATGGCAAATCGCATAAAATATAATCAAATTTTTCTTTGTATTCTTCCTTTAAAATACTAGCATCAAAATTTGTAATTTCTATATTTTTTAGTCCCAATCTTTTAATATTTTCATTTATTTTCGATAATTTATTAAAAGAAATATCATTTGCAATTATTTTTGATGAATTATCGCAAAGCTCAACTAATAAAGATGTCTTTGTTCCTGGAGCTGCACATATATCTAAAATATTTGAATTTTTTTTAGGATTAAGAATCTCACAAACTTTTATAGAAGCTTCTGATTGGATTGTAAAAAATCCTTTTTTAAATTCTTCTGTGCTTGCTAAAGACTTAGGATTTTTAATTACAAGGCTTAAAGTCGAAATCAAAGAGTCTTCTACAATATATCCCCTATCTTGCAAAAGATTTTTTAATTTTTCTCTTGTGATTTTTGTTTTATTTATCCTTATAGATAATTTTCTTTCCTTATTCAAAGAATCTAAAAATTTTTGAGTATAATCTTTCCCGTATGAATCATTTAAATATTTTATAATCCACAAAGGCATGGAATATTTTATCGAATTAAATTCTTCATCATTTTCTATATTTATTTTTGATAAATTTTTTTCATCTCTTATATAAGATCTTAAAATAGCATTTACAAAAGATTTTGATTTAAAAGATACTTTTTTGGTAAGATTTACTAATTCATTTACTATTGCATAATTTTTTCTATCTAAAAAATGAATATTATAAATTCCAATTAACAAAATAAGTTTTACCTTTTTGTCCAATTTTTTCACTTTTATTTTTGACAATTTTGCCAAAATGTACTCAAGATATAACTTATTTTCCAAAACTCCATATATATTTTTTGTTATATAGGAAATGTCTTCTACTTTTTTTGCTATTTCATTAATAATATCTGTAGATTTTTCATTTTTGTAGGAAATTCTATAAAGACCATCTAATATTAATTTAAAATCTTCCATATTATCCTAAATAAATTCCTTCTTCAAAATCATTTCCAAGTAAAAAAGATTTTGTATCCATAGCTTTTTTGCCTGGAAATTGAATTTTTTCAATTCTTATCCCGCCATTTTTACAGCCAATAATAATTTTGTCATTTTTGTTAGCCTTATATACAAAAGATATTTTTGGATTTTCAATTTCAACTGGGCTTGCTTTTAAAATTTTTACATTTTCATTTTTATATGAAAAATATGCCTTTGGAAATTCTACAAAAGCTCTAATTTTATTTATTATTTCTTCTTTTGATTGATTAAAATCAATCTTTCCCATTTCTTTTGTAATTTTTTTTGTAAAAGTTGCTTTATCATTATCTTGCTTTACTCTATTTTTCATAAAATCATCATAATTTAATACAGACTCAAGTATAACTTCACTTCCAATTTTTGATAGTTTTTCACTTAAAGATGTAAAATCATCTTCATCATTTATTTCAACTTCTTTTTGATTTATAATATCCCCTGAGTCCATTCCTTTTTCTATAAGCATGGCTGATGCATGAGTTTTTTTGTCACCATTTAATAGGCTAAATTGTACTGGACTAGAGCCTCTGTATTTTGGTAGAGATGATGGATGCAAGTTGATTATTTTATTTTTATATTCTTCTAATAATTTTTCTTTTATCAACTGACCAAAAGCAACTACTACTATATAATCAATATTTTTTTCTTTTAATAAATTTATAAATTCATCTGTGTTTACACTATCTGGAGTAACAACTTCAATATTATTATCCAAAGCATATTGCTTAACTACTGTTGGCTTAAATTTATTTCTATTTCTTTTTTTATCTTTTCCACTTACAACTAAACTTAGGTTTATATTTTCGTTTTTATTAAGAATATCCAAAGTTTCTAGTGAAAACTTTGGACTTCCCATAAAACATATATTTATTTTATTCGTCAAATTTAACTTCCTCTTCATAATTATCTATAAATAAAATCCCATTTAAATGATCAATTTCATGGCAAAGAGCTACAGCTTTTAGGCCTTCAGCTTCTATTTTTTTCTCATCTCCATTTTCGTCTAAATATTTTACAACAACATGGGCAGGTCTTTTTACATTTGCATTAAAATTTGGAACTGAAAGGCAACCTTCAACTCCAACTTGTTCTCCATCTTTTTCAATAATTTCTGGATTTACAAGTTTAATCAAACCGTCTTCATCTCTAACATCCACAACTATAACTCTTTTTAAAAGTCCTACTTGTGGCGCTGCGAGTCCAACTCCATCAGCCTTATACATTGTTTCTGCCATATCATCTAATAAAATTTTAATTCTATCATTAACTTCTTTTACTTCTTTTGAAGTTTTTCTTAAAATAGGATCTCCAACTTGTCTTATATTTCTAATTGCCATTTTTCCTCCTTCTATTTTTTATCATCAAAATCTATTGAATAAATTTTTGAAATTCCACCATCGCCAATTGTAACTCCATGAATTTTTTCTGCTAATTGCATGGTTGTTTGCCTGTGAGTTATCATTATAAATTGAGTTTTATCCGATAAAGATTTTAAATAATCTATATATCTTTTTATATTTGATTCGTCCATAGCTGCATCAATCTCATCTAATAAAGAAAATGGAGCAGGGTTTGTTTCAAATATTGCAAATAATAAAGCTACAGCCGTTAGTGATTTTTCTCCACCAGATAATAAGCTTATATTTTTTGTACTTTTTCCTGGAGGACAAGCGGATATATCAATTCCCGCATCTAATAAATCATTTGAATCAAGGCTTAGCTTTGCCTTTCCTCCCATAAACAATTCCTTAAATATCCTTTGGAATTTTTCATCAATTATATTGAAATTTTTGATAAATTCATCTTTCATATCTTCTTCAAGTTTTTTTATCATTTTTTCAATATCTTTTTTGGACTTTTCAAGGTCAATTTTTTGCTTATCTAAAAATTCAAATTCTTTGTATGCTTTTTCAAAATTTTCTTTTGAATTTTCATCAAAAAATCCGACTTGAGTCAATTTTTTTTTGAAGATTAAATAATTCTTCCTTTTTAATTTGCTTTGTAGAATTTTCGTAATTATTTTCTTTTAATTCTTCTATTGATTTTGAAATAAACGGTCTAATTTCATCTTCTAAATTTTTCATATCCTTGCTTATAGCTTCTAGCTTGTAATTAAACTTCACTATTTTCATAGAATATTCATTTAATTCATTTTCTATATTTTTAGATAGAGATAATAATTTATGATTAGAGTTTTTCTTCTCATCAATTTCTATAGAAATCTTGATTTTATTTTTCTCGTCTTCTTTTACTCTTTCTTTTGTATCAAAAACTTTATTTTCACAAGCACTTATTTCTTTTTCTAAATTTATCAAACTTTCTTCTAAAGATTTTTTCATTTTTTGATTGAATTCTATATTTTGTTTCAAATTCAAAAGACTATTTTCATCTTCACTTATCCTATTTTCTAAAATATTTAAATCTCTTGTATTTATTTCAATACTATTTTTGTTTTTAAATATTTCGTTGGATAGATCATTTATTAGTTTACTATTTTCAACAGATTTTTCCTTTAAAATCTCATCTTCCTTTTTTACATTTGAAAGTTTTAATTTGATTTTTTCTATATCTTTGAAATTTTCTTCTTCTTTTGATTCATTCAAAGATTCTTTTAACTCGTCAATTCTTTGAATTAGACTTTGCTTTTGATAATTTTTTTTGTCAAGAATAGACCTTATATCTATTAAATTCTCATTAGCTTTTACTAATTCATCTTCTTTTTTTTGCCTTAATCTTTGATTTTCTTCTATTTTTATATTTAAAGAATTATAATTTTCTAATAGCTCATTTCTCTCGTTTCTTAACTTATTTATCCTATACTTAATTTCATTTATTTTTTTATTTCTATTTAGGATATTAATATTTGATTTTCTAGCCTTATTAACTCCGGCAACCATTGAACCCCAAGTATTAATTAAATCAAGATTTAAAGAAATTATCCTATACCCCTTAATTTTATTTGATAAGCTTACAGCATCGTCTATATTTTTTACAACAACTGTATTAGAAAGAAAATGATTAATAATATTTTCAAGTTTTGAATCAAAACTAACCAAATCATAAGCCATTGCTATAACTTCTTTTTCTTCAACTCTAGCTTTTTTATTTTGTTTTATTGAATCCAAAGGTAAAAATGTAATTCTGCCAAGTTTATTTTTATTTACAAAATTAATTATCTCTCTAGTATCTTTTTTTGACCATGTTACAATATTTTGGAGACCTTGACCTATAAGATTTTCAATTATTTCTTCATATCCTGATTTTACAGTTATAAGATTTGCTAGAGTATTTATATATAATTTTTCAATCTCTGTATTTTTGGTTTTTTTCAAAAAATCTGAAACAGAATAAAAATACCCTTCATTTCTTTCCATCAAAGACTTTTGTATCTTATAATTTGATATTTCTTCTTTGCAAGAAAGCTTGTTTTGGTTGATTGCCTTTTCTAAATCATCTTTTTTATTTATTTCATTTATGATTTTTTCTTTTATCTTTTCAAGATTTGTATTTTTTTCTTCAATATCTTTTGAAAGATTTTCTTTTTCCTTTTCCAATTCATTTAAATCTTTGCTAAGATTTGACAAATCAGTATTTAATTCTTGAATTTTTTCATTGATTATCTTGTTATTTTCAAATCTTTGTTTTTCAAGAATTGTTCTTGTTTTTTGATCTATATCATAGTCATATATTAATTTATTTAAATCTTCGCCTTCTTTTTTTAATCTTTCAATTTCTTTTTGTATTGAAGATAATAAAGCAATGCTTTCATCTTTTTTCTCAGATAATTTTTTATTTTTTTCTTCTAAATTTTTAATTATATTTTTTGTATTTTCAAGCTTATCTTTTTGATTTTTTAGTGAAATTTCGTAATTTTTAAATTTCTCATCATACGATTTAAAATCATTATTATTTCTTTCTAAATCTTTTTTGTTATAAGCCAATTTTTGCCTATCAAGATTTATCTTATTAGTGTACTTATCAATATTTTTTTCATTATCTAAAATACTTTGGTTAAGATTTTTATATTTATTTTCTAAATCTCTGATATTTTCTGCTATTGGCAATAAAGATTCATTTACCTTATCAAATTCTCTAGTTTTTTCTTCTTGATTATTTTTTAAAATTTCAATTTGTTCAATTAAATCTTTATTTTTTTCGTTTAAAGACTTCGATTTATTTGCATAAAATAAATAGGCTTTTTCATTAAGCAAGCTATCAATTTCAATATATTTTTCAAAATTTTTCGCCTCAATTTCAAGCTTATTTTTATCCTTATTTTTGTAGTCCCATTCTCTTTGAATTATCTCAAGATCTTCATCAACCTTAGATAATTTTTTTAGAGATTCTTCTCTTCTATATTTGTGAGTTGCAATTCCACTTGCTTCTTCAAATATATTTCTTCTTTCTTGATTTGATGAATTCAAAATTTCATCAATTCTTCCTTGACCTATTACAGAATATCCTTCTTTCCCAATACCTGTATCCAAAAATAATTCTTTAATATCCTTAAGTCTTACTCTTTTTCCATTTAACCTATACTCATTGTCGCCATTTCTAAAAATTCTTCTAGAAATTTTTACAATATCATAGTCACTAGACAAAGCCCTATCTTTATTATTAAACGAAAGATTTACTTCCGCCATATTCATAGGTTTTTTATCATCAGCTCCTTGAAAGATTACATCATCCATCTTCTTTCCTCTCAAAGATTTTACTGATTGTTCACCCAAAACCCATTTTATGGCGTCTGCTATATTTGATTTTCCAGAACCATTTGGACCAACTACAGCAGTTATTTGATTATCAAATTTTATTTTTGTCCTATTAGCAAAGGACTTAAATCCTTTAAGTTCAACACTTTCTAATCTAATATAAATCACCACCGTAAGTTTTTTCTACAAATTCTCTCATAAAATTTTCAATATCATAGGATATTTTTTTATCCTCATACTCTATATAATTATTTTCGTCATTTTCAAAATTTATAATCAAGCCGTATTTTTTATAAAAATAATTTTTGTTTGCTTTTTTATTTCCAGCTATTATTGAAATTTCTCTGTTTGATATATGAATTTTTATCTTATTTTTTAGCCTATACTTATTTATTAATTCTTCCAAATAAATTTTGTGAATATTTGTTTCAACCAATTGTCTAATTGAAGGATGAAAAGGCCCTGCAACAACATCTTTTTTTTCATTTATATTTTCTGTTGGTTGAAGTCCTATTCTTATTACTGGAATTTTTTTGTATGAATAAATCATATAAAGCCTACTAGATATTTCAATAGCTTCATCCAAGCTAAGAGGCCTATATAAACATTCCTTATATAATTTTTCAAGTTTTGTATCTTTTATAACCAAAGTTGGATATATTCTTACCATATCAGGATTCATTTTAATAGACTCTAATCCTGTTTTGATAGCTTTATCAAAAGAATCCTTATAAAGACCTGGCATTATTTGATGACCTAATTTAAAACCATAATCTTTTATTAATTTGCTTGCCCTAATTGAATCTTCTTTACTATGACCTCTCTCATTTGCATTTAATATTTCATTATCAAGCGATTGTATTCCAAGTTCAATTACATCAACCTCATATTTTTTTAATATATCAAGAATAGAATTATTTATATAATCAGGTCTTGTGGATAATCTGATTCTATCAATAATTCCCTTCTTTTTATAATTAAGTGCAATTTCAAGATAAGAAATCATTACTTTTTCATCAAGACCTGTAAATGAGCCACCAAAAAATGCAATTTCTTTAAGATTTTCATTTTTTGGAAAATATGATAAGTATTGATTAATTTGCCTTATAGTATTTTCTTTATTAATATTGTCCTTATAATTTGTAATTTTGACTTGATTGCAAAAAGCACAATCGTGGGGACAACCCAAAAATGGTATAAAAATTGGTATTATATATTCTTTTTTACTCATTTGTCAACTTCTTATAAGCGATTCTTGCTGCCATTTGTTCTGCTTCTTTTTTATTTTTTCCCTTGCCAGTGCTAAGTTTTTTATTTTTGGCTGAAACTTCCATATAAAATGTTTTATTATGCTCTGGTCCTTCTTCTTTTACAAGTTTATATTTTAAAATTATTCTGTTTGTCTTGTTAAAATATTCTTGTAATTTTGTTTTGTAATCAATAAAAAGCAAGTCATTTTCTAGAAGTTCTTTTACAATTTCATAATAATTTTTCATTAAAAAATCTTTTAGAAAATCATATCCTGCATCAAGATAAATTGCAGCACAAAAAGCCTCAAAAGTATCTGCTTTTACAGATTTTTTTTCTCTACCATTATGACTTTCTTCTCCTTTTCCAAACAACAAATATGAAGATAAATTAAATTTTTCGCTTGCTTTTGAAAAAGATGAAGTACAAACTATCCTTGATCTTATTTTTGTCAATTTTCCTTCTGGATATGTTTTGTGATTTTTGTAAAGTTCTTCGCTTACAATTAAATCAAGAATGCTATCTCCCAAAAATTCCAATCTTTCGTTTGATGATTTATTTTCATCCTTGCTCTCATTAATATAAGAAGAGTGAGTAAGGGCTACATCAATAAGATTTTTATTTTTAAAAATGTAGCCTATACTCTCTTCAAGTTTTTCAATTTCTTCTAATCTTTCTTTACTCAATTTCATTAATTTTTGCTTTCTATTAAAGATATTACATCTGAAAATTTTTCGATTTCATCTAATTCGTCATCAGAAAATTCTATGTCATACTTATCTTCAATTGCCATAATAAAATCAAGCATATCGATTGAATCTATGTCATAAGCTGTGATTTCTTTTTCAAAATCAATTTCATCTTCATTAATATCTAAATTTTCTTTTACTAATTCAATTAATTCTTCTCTTATCATTCTAATTCTCCTTTTATTTTTTCTATTGTATTTGTATTTACATAATCGATTAGGCCTAAAATAGCTGAGCTAAATGCTTTTTCATTAGAATTGCCGTGGGCCTTGTAAACATATTGGTTTACTCCCAAAAGTGGAGCTCCTCCTATAGAATCTGAGTTATATTTTGATAAATTTTCTTTTAAAGAATTTTTTATCAAGGCTCCCCCAATTTTTGTTGAAAATGATTTGTAAATTGCATCTTTAATTTCCTTACTGAAAAGACTAATTACACCTTCTGCAGTTTTTATAGCAATATTTCCGTCAAATCCATCTGCTATTACTATATTAGTCTTGCCAGTAAACAAATCTCTTGCTTCAATATTTCCTTTGAAATTTATTGAAGATTCTTCCAATAATTTGTAAGTTTCTTTTGCTAATTTGTTGCCCTTGTGTTCTTCGATTCCAACATTTAAAAGTGAAACTGTAGGATTTTCTATATGAAGTACATTTTTTGCAAAAACACTTCCCATTATTGCAAATTCTTTTAAAAATTCTGCTTTGCAATCCATATTTGCCCCAGTATCCAATAATAAAGTTGTATTTTCATAAGTTGGTAGGCTTGTTGCTATGCAAGCTCTTTTTATTCCTTTAATTCTTCCAGAAATAAATAATCCGCTTGCAAGAATTGCTCCTGTTGAGCCCGCAGAAACTAATCCATCGTAACCATCTTCATTTAATTTTTCGAAAGCTTTAACCATTGTAGAATCTTTTTTTCTTCTTATAGCCTTTACTGGATCTTCATTATTTTCAATTTTGTCTTTAGCATCTATTATTTCGTAGGATTTTATTCTTCCATCAATAATTTTTTCTATTTTTTCTTTATCTCCAGAAAAAACTGGCACAAAATCTTTTTCTTTTAAAGCACTAATTGCACCTTCTATTGGAATCTTTATTCCGTCATCTACTCCATAAGTATCTATAATTATCTTCATAATTTCCCCTTATTTTTGATATTAAAAAAAGATAGTGTTACCACTATCTTAATTTAACTCAAGAACTTCTTTGCCTTTATGATAACCACAGCTTGGACAAACTCTATGTGGTAACATTGGTTCATGACAATTTGGACACTCTACATAAGTTGATTTATTTAATCTGTAAGCTGAAGCTCTTCTTTTATTTTTTCTTGTTTTTGATGTTCTTCTCTTAGGTACTGCCATTCTAACACCTCCTAGTTATGAGTTTTAGCAATCTTAAACATTATATAAGTAAATGTTAAAATTGTCAAGCTATACTAGTTTTTTAGTGTCTCTTGCAATCATTAATTCTTCGTTTGTTGCTATTACAAAAACTTTTACTTTTGAATCGTCAGTTGAGATTAAATGACAACCGCCACGAACATTGTTTTTTTCTAGATCAATTTTAATTCCAAATTGTTCAAAGCCTTTCATTATGTCAGCTCTCATTGTTGCTGAATTTTCTCCGATTCCACCAGTAAATACAATTGCATCAGTTTTTCCGATTTCTGCCATATATCCTGCTACATATCTTTTTGCTCTGTTAGCAAACATTTTTAAAGCAATATCTGCTCTTTTATTTCCATCATTTGCAGCATTTTCAAGATCTCTAAAGTCTGATGATACTCCAGAAACTCCAAGAACTCCTGATTCTTTATTTAAAACATTGTCCATTTTTTTTGTATCATATCCATATTCATTCATCAAAAATGTTACAACTGTTGGATCTAAATCTCCACTTCTTGTTCCCATTACAAGTCCTTCAAGTGGTGTAAGTCCCATTGTTGTATCAAATGATTTTCCTTCTTTAACTGCACAAATTGAAGATCCATTTCCTAAATGGCATGAAATCATATTTAAATCTTTTTGATCTTTTTCTAAAACTTTTGCTGTTTTTTGTGTGATGAAATCATGGCTTGTTCCATGGAAACCATATTTTCTAACAGCTTGGTCTTCGTAGTATTTATAATCAATTCCATAAAGGAAATTTTCTTTTGGCATTGATTGGTGGAATGCTGTATCAAATACTGCAACATTTTTTACATTTGGTAGAAGTTTTTCACAAGCTTCAAGTCCCATCATATTTGCTGGATTGTGTAATGGTGCAAATTTTGAATATTCTTTTACAGCTTCTTTAACTTCGTCATCAATTACAACAGATTTTGTAATTTTTTCTCCACCATGAACAAATCTATGGCCAACTGCATCAATTTCAGATAAATCTGAAATCACACCATTTTCTTTATCAGTTATAGCATCAAATACGTGTTTAACTGCTTCAGTATGGTCTTTCATATCTTCTTCAATTATATATTCGTCGTCGCCTTTTTCTTGTTTAAGTCTTGAGCCATCTATTCCAATTCTTTCTACAAGACCCTTTACTAAAACTTCTTCATTGTCCATATCAAATAATTGATATTTTAAAGATGAAGAGCCACAATTGATAACTAATATTTTCATTTATTCCTCCATTAAAATACTTTTTTTGATTTAATTTCAATAAATTTTGGATTTTCTATATCATCAATATAATCTAGCGATTTTTCTTCATTGTATGAATAATCAACTATATTAGTGTAATCATTTTTTGATATTAATTGCCCATCAATAGTAAGTTTGCTATTATTTTTTGAAATAATATCGCCTTTTATTATAAGCAAACCATCCAAAACTAAATCATTTTCCAAAATCAAATCTTTACCAATAATTACTATACCACTAATTCGTCTTGGTGTCTTAGTTTTATTGGAAAAATTTTTTTCTTCATTTGATAAATTGCTCTGATTTTTCTCTAAATTATCATCATTTGAAATTTCACTTGATGTAATCTTTTCTTTCTCTCTTTTTACAATTAATTGTCCACCAATTTTTAAAAATCGATTTTCTAAATTATTTTCTAGTTTTAAATTTTCAAATTCTTCAAATTTATTTTGTTTGAATTTTAAAGTTTTGTAAAACTCATCGAAATTTTCATCAAGTATTATTTTTTTATTTTCTCTTAGCGCATACTTATTTCTTAAATCTAAAACCATTTCTAATATAGCCTTTGAATTTCCAATTTTTTTTACACTTCTTAATACAAATTCTTTTTCATTTTGTTTTTGAATTTTTACTTCTTCTTTTTCATCAAAATAATAAAAATAAAATGGATGCCACAAATTGTCATCATTTTCATTTACTATATCAACATCTTCCAACTAAGTTTTTTTATCATCTACAATTATGGAATAAAGTGATTCTAATTCGTAAATTGCTTTTTTCCTATTGTACAAGTCCTTATTTGAATCATTATTATTTAGTGCCTGCTCGTATATAAAGGTTAGGCTTATTGATAAAAGAAGTAAAATTATCAAAACATAAATGGATAAAAACCCTCTTTTTTTCATTCAAGCCTCCTTATATAAGTTTTGTAATTTGAATTTCCTTCTTTTTCATAAAAATCAATATATATCGAAAATGAATCATCATTTTTATCATAAGATATTTTTGAATCACTACAATATCCTATTGGAATTTTTATTTCTCTTTGGCTGTTTGAATTTAAATTATTGATATAAACGTATAATTTTTTCCCATTTTGTTCAAATCTATATGTAGACTTATTTTTACCCTCACTAATTAATAATTTAAAATTATTTTCATTTTTTAAGTCAATTATTTTATCTGATTTTCTTATAACATTTTCTATATACAAAATACAATTTGTCGAATTTTTATAGTCAATTTCGTCCTCATAGGTTTTTTGACTAATTGAAAGATTTGTTTTTACAATATTATTTATTAAAACTATAAGGATTGAGCCGATGGCTATGGCACAAATTAATTCTAAGAGGGTAAAGCCTTTTTTTCTCATTTTTTTACCACCACTTCCAAATTATATTTATCACATCTTACTTCTATATATTTCAAATTTTCATTATATGATTCAATACTTGTATTAATTTTAAAGCCATTTTCTAAGTCTTCATATTCTCCTTCATCTCTATTTTTTGATTTTTCTAATACTTCTTGCATTGTAAATAAAATTTTAGAATCGTCTTTTATTTTTCTGGAATTTTCATAAATTGAAAAAAGTGATGGAAGCAGGTAAATGCTTATTATACTTATAAGAGCTAGAGCAATTATTATTTCAATCAAGGTAAATCCTTTTTTATTTTTATTCATATCTTATCCTTCCAGCAATCGGCGATACTATAATAGAATATTTTTTGTTAGAAGAAGAAAAATAAATCGTACTTGCTCCCTCTACACTTCCTGTTGGTCTAAATACAAAAGTATTTTTTGTGTTTGCTCTTATATATTTAAAATAAACTTCTTTTACCATTTCATTATCATCGGCTCTTTTTATTGCGTAATTATTACTATCTATATTAATTTTATATTTATAACCTGTAACTAGAGATTTTTCTCTGCAATAATTTATATCAGCTTGCAAGTTTTCAATTTCTTTTCTTTCTTGAAGTTTTGGTATCAAACCCGATTTTATTAAAATCACACTTGAAATCAAAGAAATTATAGCAAGTGTAACTATTAATTCAATTAAGGTAAAGGCTCTTTTTTTCATAAACACCTCACAAAAGACTTATAATATAAGCAATAAATATATAAATACAAAATGGAATCATTATTTTCATTGATTTTTTCTTGATAGCTATTATAATTGCAAAAATCGCTCCAATCCAAATAGAGCCTAAAATTAAATATAAAATTCTTTCATTTTTTAAAAATAAAAATAAAGCTAAATAGAAAAAATAATCTCCATCTCCTATATTTTTCTTAGATATAAAATATATTAAAAAATATAGGAAAGTAAAAATTAAAAAAATTTTAAAAAATTTAAAATCAAATCCCAAATAAAAAATTCTATATATTAATCCAATAAAGACTAAAATATAAACATATCCCATATATATTTCCATGCTTTTTAAATCAATCATAGCTATTACAAAAGAAAAAATTAATGATAAAAAAATCAAACTTCCTTCCATAAAAGTTTTTTCTTTCATAGCAAATATAAATAAAAGACCCCCTATTATTTCATAAAGAATATATGAAAATGGGATCTTTTTTTGGCAAAATCTACACCTTGCTTTTAAATTTATGTATGAAAAAATAGGTATAAGATCTCTTTTTAATATTTTATTGTTACAAAATGAGCAATGGCTTGGTGGATAAGCAATATTTTCTCCTCTAAGAGTTCTATCACACAATAAATGTGCAAATGAACCAAATATTGCTCCCAAGAAAAAATAAATTATATTAATCATCTATTTTTTCTCTTTTATCTCAATTGTATCTGGCTCAATTGTAATTGTTGAATTTTTAGGATCAATTCTTACCTTATATCCACTTGCATCTAGTCCAATTCCTTTTGGAATCTCAGGCCATTTTTCTACATATTGAAGTGCATCTTCACTTTCTTTTGTCCAAGTTACTTCGTCATCATTTGCATTTAATTCATTTAATTTTACGCTAGCTGCAGTTTTTAACATTGACACATTCGCATTATGAGCAGTTATTGCCGCTTGTTTTTTTGATTTTTGATATTTTGGTATAGCTATTGCTGCAAGTATGGCTATAATTGCAATTACAATAATTAATTCAATAAGAGTAAATCCTCTTTTTTTATTTTTTATATTATTAAACATTAACTTCTCCTTAAAAATTAATGGCATTAACCGAATCAAACATTGGTATGGCAATAGAAAAAACTACAAATCCAACTACTAAAGCCATAAATAGTATCAAAAAAGGTTCTGCTAATCTTGATATTCTTTTTAGTCTATAAATATATTCATTAGCATAATAATTAGAGGCTTTTTTGAGAGATTTTGTCATATCTCCACTGTCTTCGCCTACCTTTATCATGGCTATAAATAATTTCGTAAAAACATTTTCCTTATCTAAAGAGCTTGATAAATTATTTCCTAGTTTTAGGCTCTCCTCTACATTTGTTAGAATTTGTTTTAAATATTGATTTTTGAAAGAATTTTTTATTATATCAATGCTTTCAATAATATCTACATCGCCCTTTTTTAGGATATATAAAAGCGAAGAAATTTGGTATTCTATGTTTAAAATTCTAAATTTTTTAAAAAATATACTTTTAAAAAAGCTTTCATCAACTTTATATCTGTACTTATCTTTACGTCTTAGTAAAATTATTGTAAAAACAAAAATAAAAATTATTAATAAAATAAAAAAGCCATTTTTATTAAAAAAATCTGAAATATTTAAAAGAATTTTTGTAGCTATTGGTAGGCTAATTTCATTTTCTTCAAAAACTTCTATAAAAGTAGGCATAACTTTTGTTAAAATCGTTATAACAACTCCTATAGTAACAATTAATAAAATTATAGGATAAATCAAAGCTTCACTTATTTGATTTTTGTTTTTACTTTCTTCGGTCATATATGTAGATAACTCATCAAGAATCTTTGAAAGATTTCCACTTGCATCTCCACTTTTTACAAAAGCTGTAACAATTGGTCCAAAGGCTTTTTCTTCTTTTTTAAAAGCCACATAGGCTTCGTCTCCCTTTTTTAGGGCTAATGATACATTGACCAAAGCCTTGTTCAATTTCTTGTCAAGTCTTTGGTCAATTATTATCATTAAACTATCGTATAAGGATACCGATGAGTCAATAAGTAAACTTAATTGCTTTAAAAATAAGGATAAAATATTGGAATTTATCCTAGCTTTTCCTATATCCTTGTTTAAAAAAGCCTTCAGCTTATCAAATTTTATTTTATTCAATTAAACTTCAAGTAATTCTTTATTTTTGCTTTCAACAGTTTTTTCAACTTTATCGATATATTTTTTTGTAATTTTTTGTATATCTTCTTCTATTGAAAATAAATCATCTTCTGTTAAGTCTGCAGATTTTTCAGCTTTTTTTGCTATATCCATTGAATCTCTTCTTATATTTCTAATTTGAATTTTGCTATCTTCAGAATATTCAGAAACTTGTTTTGTAAGTTCTTTTCTTCTTTCTTCAGTCAAAGCTGGGAATGGAAGTCTAATTACTTCTCCATCATTTTGTGGATTTATTCCTAAATCAGATTTATTAATAGCCTTTTCAATTTCTTTAATATTAGATTTATCCCAAGGTTTAATAACTAAAAGTCTTGGCTCTGGTGTAGATATGGTTGCAGCTTGGTTAATTGGTGTTTGAGTTCCATAATATGAAAATGTAATTCCATCCAATATAGAATCATTAGCCCTACCTGCTCTAATTTTTGATATTCTAATTTCGAATGATTCACAAGCTTTTTTCATCGAAGCTTCAGTATCTTTAATAATCTTATCGTACATCAAAATTCTCCTTTACAATTGTACCAATTTCTTTTCCTTCAACTATTTTAACTAAATTTTCTGGATTATCGATTCCAAAAGCAAGGATTGGCATATCATTATCCATACACAAACTTGTTGCTGTAGAGTCCATAATCTTTAATCTTTTTTGTAAAATTTCACTATAGGTTAATTTTTCATACTTAACTGCATCATCAAATTTATTAGGGTCTTTGTCATAAATTCCATCAGTTCCTTTTTTGCCTAATAAAATCATATCAGCATTAATTTCCAAAGCCCTAAGAGATGCTGTTGTGTCAGTTGAGAAATATGGTAGACCAGTGCCTGCTGCAAAAATTACAATCCTTCCCTTTTCAAGGTGTCTTACAGCCCTTCTTCTTATGTAAGGCTCAGCAACTTCTTGCATATTTATCGCAGTCATTAGTCTTGTTTCAAGTCCCATTTTTTCAAGAGTATCTTGAACTCTAAGACCATTCATAACAGTACCAAGCATACCAATAGTATCACTTGTTGCACGTTCAATATGTTGACCGCTTCTACCTCTCCAGAAATTTCCACCACCAACAACTATGGCAATTTCAAGTCCCTTATCTCTAGCTTTTTTTATATTTTCGCAAATAAGATCAATAGTGTCATCATCAAAACCAAATCCCTTATCTTTTGCAAGTGCTTCTCCACTTAATTTTAAAACTACTCTTTTTATATCTCGCAAAACTTTTCCTCCTATTAGTAAAATTATATACTATTTTTTTATATTGATAAAGTTATAGCTAATAAAAATTTATTAAATAGTTTACTATAAATATAGATACCCATAATAAAAAAATTCTATCTATATCAAAAATGGAAAATTTTATATTTTTATTATTTTATAGGATTTTTATTAAATGACGAAAATTTATCTAATACTAAACTTATCAAAGCAAAAATTATTCCAAATCCTATAAGAATATAAATATTATTTAAAAATATTTCTTTTGAAAAATCATTTGCTATCATATTATTGTTTGTTACATAATAAAAGCTTGGAAAAACTCTAGCTAATAAAAGAGCGTTTTTACTTAAAATCTCTTGAGGTACAAAAACCCCTGTCAAAAATGATGAACCTAGAGCAAATATATTCATTACAGCCATCATAATATTGCTATTACTTATTAATTTCGAAATAAAAAGCGCAAGACTAACTGTAGATAAGGCAAAAATCAATGAATTTATCATCATATATATTATTCTGTTGGATAAATCTTCTTTCCCATTTAAAACAAAAAATGCAATGATATAAAGAATCCAAGAAAAAATAGCAAAACAAATATTACCCAAAAGTATTTGCAAATTTCTTTTTGTTTTACTTAAAGGAGAAATCAAATTTCTTTGACTGATATTTTTATTTTTATAAGTCAGGCTAACCAAAGAAACTACCAAAATTATCTGACTTAAAAATACATAAGATAAAAAGTTGAAGAAAAATAAAATTTTTTCTGGTATAATTTGCCCCTTATCTTTTTTTAGAGAAATCTTCACTTTCTTTTGAAAATCTTTCTTCGTATTTTTGATTGCATCATTAAGATTTAAACCCGCTTTTTCATAAACCGAAATTTGATCTAAATATAAGTTTACTGATTCTTTTACATATTGATAATATTTTGCACTTTGACTCTTTTTTATCTCAACTTTTCTTTCTTTATCAAAATTTTTCGGAATTTTTATGTAAGCTGTCACAATTCCATAAAATAAATTATCATCAATATTTTTTCCTTTAAGGTCAACAATTTTATTTTCTTCTTCCATATAATCAATAAAAGATTTTGATAAATCACTTTCACATAAATCTTCTATATAAATTTTTGCCTTTTCTTTTTTATAAACATTTGTATTGTTATTGCTAGAATTTGAAAATATAAGTAAGGACATAAAAATTATTGTATATAAGGCTATCGCCTTTAAATGACCTCTAATTATTTTAAAATAATTTTTAAATACTATCATATTGCCTACCCCTTGTTAATAGATAAGAAATCAATCCAAAAATCAAAGTTAAAAATAATAAATATCCTATATTTGTCCGATACCTATCCAAATTATCATAATAGTAAAGACTATAGATTCCATCATTAATTAAGCTTGCTGGATTTAGCTTATTAATTATAGGATAATTTTCTTGGATTAATATTTTTACATCAGAATTCATCATTCCAGCTAGGTATGAAAAAAGCATGCTTACAGCTATTCCTATTCCACTTTTTATTTCTATACTAGCCTTATTGGATAAGCCGATTAAACACCCAAACAAGACTCCAAATAAACTTGCAAGGCCTATAAGAAATATTAAAAGACCTAACTTATTAGAAAAATCGATTTTATAAATTTTATTAAAAAATAAAATTGTAAATAAAACTATAGAAAAGTTTATTATAAAACCTGAAAGAATTGAAGCTGAAAGACTTACAGATTTTTTTATTGGAGCTATTGCATTTCTTTTTGCAAGTGTTGTTAAATTTGCTTCATAGTTGTAAATAATCAAAAGTCCAAAACTAAATCCATACAATGCCTGCATAGCTATAAGTGTATAGAAAAATGTATTAATAATATTAATATTTTTCTTTGAAATATTTTTTATGTGATCTACATTTTCGGTCAAAACATTAGGGTTAAAAGTAGGATTTTTTTTAAAAATTTTCTCAACCATCATCCCTTTTCTAAGATAAGCATTCATAACACTTTCAACAATTGATTCATATAGACCTGATTTTTTAAACTCAATTTTGTCATAATCTTTTATATAAGCAGTTATTTTTTCATCATCCATATTTTTTTCATCATATAGCTTAAATATTTTTTCTTTCTCTAGTTTATCTAAGAAATCATCAAAATATTTATCATCTCTTAAACCATCTTTTACACTAACATTTATAGGTTCAAATTTCATAGAATTTTCGATATTTCCAAGACCTATATAAAAGAAAAATCCTAATATAAGAGGAAATATTAAAGACCAAAATATAAGAGACTTATCCCTAATTAAAATTTTAAAAGTATTTTTAAAACTATGTAAGAACATACTAATCCCTCAATTCTTTTCCAGTTAATTCTAGAAATACATCATTTAAACTAGGTCTACTTGAACTTAAATGGTCATATTTTGTATTGCATGAATTAAATATATCAACAAGATTTAAAATATTTGAATCTTTAGAAAAACTTAATTTACAATTTCTTCCCTTTATTGAAAAATCTATCAAAGAATCCATAGCTTTTATTTTTTCAATCAAGTCATCTGATAAATCATCAGATTCAAAAGAAATTTTTTCTTTTAAATTTATAGTGTCCTTTAAACTTTCAGCATCGCCTTTTGCTATTATTTTTCCCCTATCTAAAATAACTATGTAATCACAAAGACTTTCAACCTCATCCATATAATGAGAGGTGTAGATAATGCTTGCTCCTTCCTTATTTAATTTTTTTATTCCTTCTAAAATATTGTTTCTAGATTGAGGGTCAACTGCAACGGTAGGCTCATCAAAAATAATTAAGTCAGGCTTGTGGGCTATTCCACAAGCAATATTTAACCTTCTTAGAAGTCCACCAGATAATTGCTTAGGCTTAAATTTAACAAAATCACCAAGACCTACAAGAGCTATAGTTTTTTTAACAAGAATTTTTCTTTGATTCTTATTTTTTATATATAAACCGCAAAAATAATCTATATTTTCATAAACATTAAGCTCATCATAAACACCAACATCTTGAAAAACCACACCAATCTTTTCCTTAATATTAAAAGAATCGACTGTCATTTCTTCGCCAAAAATTTTAATTGTTCCCCCATCATTTTTTAGTAAAGAAAGAATACAAGATATAGTAGTAGATTTTCCAGAGCCATTAGGACCTAAAAGCCCCAAAATTTGTCCTTCATATAAATCCAAATCCAAATTATCAACTGCAATAAAATCTTTATATTTTTTAACCAAAGACCTAACTTCAATAACTTTATTAACCATAATTTTCTCCTTTTACTTATTTTAGCATAAAACAATAAATAAAAATGTTATAAAAAAGTAAAAATTTTGTAAAAATAAGCACAAAAAAAGACGTTATTTCTAACGTCTTGTATTTCTTGGTGCGGGATAAAGGAGTTGAACCTTCACGAGAAAATCTCACTAGATCCTAAGTCTAGCGCGTCTGCCAATTCCGCCAATCCCGCGTATGGGGTGAGTAGAGAGATTCGAACTCTCGATCTCCTGGGCCACAACCAGGTGTCTTAACCAACTGGACCATACCCACCAAATAAATAACTTACTATACAAGTATACATCCAATCAAATCACTTGTCAAGCAAAGTGTAAAATATTCAAAATATTTTTACATTTTACAAGGGCCTTTCTCTTTCGACTTATATATAATACCACTAATAAAAATTTAATGCAAATTTATTTTTATTTTAAAGTTTTACAAAAAATATCTCTTATAGTAAAATACTGATAAGAAAGATAGATTTAGAGGTGATTTTATGAAGAAAAAATCTAATAGCAAAATGATTTTAAAAATTTTTGCTGTTGTAATTGTTTTGTCTATGGTTATTCCTATTATTATGAATGCTGTTGAATCATTATGATTGTTGAAGATATTGAATATTCTGATAAATATAATTTGGTAAAAATTACTATTTCAAATGAATTTTTTTATATTTCTTATGATTTTTTTAATGATTTAGCTTTATCTGTTGGAGCGGTTATAGATTTTGATTTGTATAAGGATATTCTAAGGGAAAATGACTTTAATAGATGTAAAAATGAAGCTTTAAAACAATTATCTTACGGCTCAAAGACTTCTTTTGATTTGAAAAAAAAATTGAAAGAAAAAAAATTCAATAATGATTCGATTTCTAGGGTTATTGATTTTTTGACTGAATATAATTTAATTGATGATAAAGCTTATGTGAAATCTTATATAAATGATAAATCAAGGATAAATAATTGGTCCAAGGGTAAAATTAGATATAAACTAAAGGCAAAATTTATTGATGATAGTTTAATTGATACTTATTTGGATGAAATTTCTTATGATGAAGAGTATGAAAAAGCTTATGATGCAGGTCTTAATAAAAAAGAAAGTGTAAATGATAAAAATAAAGTATATAGATTTCTTGCTTCTAGGGGATTTTCTTATGATATTATAAGTGATGTGTTGGGTGATTTGTTTAAATGAAAAATGCTTTTGTTTATATTTTAAGATGTTCTGATGGAAGTCTTTACACTGGTTGGACTAATAATTTACAAAATAGATTGGAAAAACACAACAAGGGAATTGGCGCAAAATATACAAGAGCAAGAAGACCTTGCAAGTTGGTTTTTTATAAAGAAGTTTCTGACAAAAATAAGGCTATGAAAATTGAATATAGAATAAAAAGATTAAACAAAAAATTCAAAGAAAATATTGTAAATAATTTCGATAGAAAAAAATTAGAGCTTATCGACTAGATAAGCTCTCAGAGCGTCGACAAACCCACCAATAA
>NZ_KV808720.1:0-1342 GCF_001812365.1 Anaerococcus sp. HMSC065G05 | reverse complement strand
ACCAAAGATTTATCGGTGTAAGATGGACTTGCGTCTGATTAGCTAGTTGGTGAGATAAAAGCCCACCAAGGCGACGATCAGTAGCCGGCTTGAGAGAGTGTACGGCCACATTGGGACTGAGACACGGCCCAAACTCCTACGGGAGGCAGCAGTGGGGAATTTTGCACAATGGGGGAAACCCTGATGCAGCGACGCCGCGTGATTTAGAAGGCCTTCGGGTTGTAAAAATCTTTTTTATGGGATGAAAATGACAGTACCATAAGAATAAGGTCCGGCTAAATACGTGCCAGCAGCCGCGGTAATACGTATGGACCGAGCGTTGTCCGGAATCATTGGGCGTAAAGGGTACGTAGGCGGCCTAGTAAGTTAGAAGTGAAATAATATAGCTCAACTATATAAAGCTTTTAAAACTGTTAGGCTTGAGAGATGAAAGGGAAAGTGGAATTCCTAGTGTAGCGGTGAAATGCGCAGATATTAGGAAGAATACCGGTGGCGAAGGCGACTTTCTGGTCATCATCTGACGCTGAGGTACGAAAGCGTGGGTAGCAAACAGGATTAGATACCCTGGTAGTCCACGCTGTAAACGATGAGTGTTAGGTTCTTGGAATAATCTGGGAGCCGCAGCTAACGCATTAAACACTCCGCCTGGGGAGTACGCACGCAAGTGTGAAACTCAAAGGAATTGACGGGGACCCGCACAAGCAGCGGAGCATGTGGTTTAATTCGACGCAACGCGAAGAACCTTACCAAGTCTTGACATAATACGGAGGGAGTTAGAGATAATTGCTTATCACTTCGGTGAGCTGTATTACAGGTGGTGCATGGTTGTCGTCAGCTCGTGTCGTGAGATGTTGGGTTAAGTCCCATAACGAGCGCAACCCCTATCGTTAGTTACCATCATTAAGTTGGGGACTCTAGCGATACTGCCGGTGATAAACCGGAGGAAGGTGGGGACGACGTCAAATCATCATGCCCTTTATGACTTGGGCTACACACGTGCTACAATGGCAGATACAGAGGGCAGCGAAAGAGCGATCTGAAGCGAAACTCACAAAGTCTGTCCCAGTTCGGATTGTACTCTGCAACTCGAGTACATGAAGTTGGAGTTGCTAGTAATCGCGAATCAGAATGTCGCGGTGAATGCGTTCCCGGGTCTTGTACACACCGCCCGTCACACCATGGGAGTTGGCAATACCCGAAGCCTGTGAGCGAACCAATTGGACGCAGCAGTCGAAGGTAGGGTCAGTAACTGGGGTGAAGTCGTAACAAGGTAGCCGTATCGGAAGGTGCGGCTGGATCACCTCCTTTCTAAGAGTAAAAAGTCGGTACGCTGACTTTTACC
>NZ_KV808719.1:119634-156490 GCF_001812365.1 Anaerococcus sp. HMSC065G05 | reverse complement strand
TTTATTGGTGGGTTTGTCGACGCTCTGACTGCTCAATAAAGAGCAGTTTAAATTTCGTCTAGTGATATTTGATTTTTATTTTTTTCTCTATCTTTCATTTTTCTATTGTAGCATGATCTGCACAAAGGCTCGTATGAATCTTGAGCTCCGATTTCTATTCTTTCTTCATTGTAAGATTTTCTAAATGAAACCCAAGCATCTTCTCCGCATGATGCACAAATAGCATGGTGTTTTATTAATTCGTCAGCTATTGGCATCAGCTCTTTTACAACTTCAAATGGTTTTGTTTTATAATCCATATCAAGACCTGAGACAACAATTGTAATATGATTTTGCATAAGTTCTACAAAATAATCTACAATTTTTGATGGCTTATCCGGAAAAAATTGAACCTCGTCAATTCCTATAGCATCAATTTCATTATTTTTTGCATAATCCAAAATTTCTTTTATAGATTCTATTTTAATCGCATCAAGCTCCAAATTATCGTGGCTTATTATTTTTTCATCTTCATGTCTTGAATCAACTGATGGTTTGAATGCAATTGTTTTGTATCCTGCAACTTTCATCCTATAAAGCTCACGCCATAGGGAAGTGGTTTTTCCTGAAAACATAGAACCTGTATGAACAATAAGTTTAGCTTGTTTTTTCATATCTCACCTAAACATTAAATTTAAAATTGGTAATATCTCCATCTTTCATAACATAATCTTTTCCTTCCATACGAAGTTGACCATGTTCTTTTACTTTTGCCATATTACCATATTCTTTTAGAGTATCAAAACTTACGATTTCTGCTTTTATAAAACCTCTTTGTATATCTGTGTGGATTTTTCCAGCAGCATCTACAGCTTTTGTTCCATTTGTAATTGTCCAAGCTCTTGTTTCATCTTCTCCTGTTGTCAAAAATGAAATTAAATTTAAGGTTTTGTAAGAATCTTTTATAACTTGATCGCAACCTGATTCGCTAAGACCAATCATTTCCAAAAATTCTTTCTTCTCTTCATCGCTTTCAAGTTCAGATATTTCTTGTTCAATTTTTGCACTTACAACAGAAACTTGAGCGTTTTCTTCTTTGGCAAATTCTCTAACTTTTTGAACAAATTCATTATCATCTCCGTTATTTGCAACATCACTTTCATCGACATTGCAAACGTAAATTATTGGTTTTGTTGAAAGAAGTTGGTAGGTTTTAAGGAGAGCTTTTTCTTCGTCGTGCAAATTTAAAACTCTGGCAGATTTTCCTTCTTCCAAAACTTCTTTTATTCTTTTTAATAATTCAACTTCGCTTCTTGCTGATTTATCAGATTTTGCAACTTTTTCTCTTTTTGCCAAAACTTTTTCAACAAGTTCAAGATCTGAAAGGATAAGCTCAAAATTTATTGTTTCAATATCTCTTAATGGGTCAATGTTACCATCTACGTGGGTTACATTTGGATCATTAAAACAACGCAAAACTTCTACTATTGCATCAGTTTCTCTTATATTTGATAAAAATTTATTTCCTAATCCTTCGCCCTTGCTTGCACCTTTTACAAGTCCTGCTATATCATAAAATTCTATAGCTGCTGGTACAATTTTTTTTGAATTGTGCATTTTTGCAAGATAATCAACTCTATAATCTGGAACATTTACAAGTCCTACGTTTGGATCTATTGTGCAGAAAGGATAATTTGCAATTTCTGCTCCAGCTTTGGTTATTGCGTTAAATAAAGTTGATTTGCCTACATTTGGTAGGCCAACTATTCCTAATTTCATTTAATCACTCTCTCTTTTTTATTCTTTATTTAGCATTATTAATTATATAGAAAGCGCCTAAAAAAATCAATTTTTATATTATGCAACAATGGTATAATATGAATAAGATTATAAAAATAAAGGAGAAATTATGAATATTGATCAAAAACTAGAAAAGCTTAGAGAGCTAATGGCTAGCAGAAAAATAGATGCTTATATTATTAATACATCTGATCCTCATCAATCAGAATATATTAGTGATTATTATAAAACTCGCGAATTTATTTCGGGTTTTACTGGCTCCGCGGGAGTTTGTGTTGTTACAAAAGATAAGGCAAGACTTTGGACAGATTCAAGATATTTTTTGCAAGCTGCAAATGAATTAAAATATTCAGAATTTGAATTTTATAAACAAGGTTTTGATGAAGATCCAACTATGGAAGAATTTTTGTTGGAAGAAGTTGGAGAATTTGGAAAAATTGGTTTTGATGGTACTTGTTATTCAGTAAAAGATTATAAATCTTTAAGTGAAAATATGGCATCACGTGCTTTGGTTTATGACATAGATTATATTTCTCAAATTTGGGAAGACAGACCAAGCCTTCCAAAAGAAAAAGTTTGGATTTATGATCAAAAATTTGTTGGCGAAAGTTTAGAATCAAAAATAAATAGATTAAGAGAAGAATTAAAGAAAAAAGATTGCGATTATAATTTTATTGGTTCTCCAGAAGATATTTGTTATCTTTTAAATATTAGGGGAAATGATATAGGCTATACTCCAGTAGTTTTGTCATATTTGTTGGTTTCAATGGATGAAATTCATCTTTGCATAGACCAAGATAAACTTGACGATGAAGTTTTGGATTATTTAAAAGAAAATAAGGTAAAAGTTCATTCTTATGAGTATATCTATTCTTTACTAAAAAACATTAAGGGAAAAAATAGAATTTATATAGATCCAGAAAGAACTAACGTTGCAATTTTTGATTCTATAAATTCAAATGTAAGAATTACTAGCGGTGTAAATATTTCAACTGAAATGAAAGCGGTTAAAAATGAAACTGAATTAGAAAATGAAAGAAAAGCTTATATTATTGATGGTGTAAGTTTAATTAAGTTCTTTAATTGGGTTGAAGTTGGAACAAGTACAGGTTCTTTGACAGAGCTTATAGCTAGCAAAAAATTGCAAGATTTAAGAAAAGAAAATGAATCATATATTGAAGATTCTTTTGAAACAATTGCAGGATACAAAGAAAATGGAGCTATTGTCCATTATGAACCAACTTCACTTTCATCAAAAACTCTTGAAGAAAAATCACTTCTGTTGGTAGATTCAGGCGCTCATTATAAAGAGGGAACTACAGATATAACAAGAACAATTGCCCTTGGAGAATTGACTGATGAAGAAAAAGAAGACTATACCCTAGTTTTAAAATCTCATATAGCCTTGATGAGTGCAAGATTTAAAGAAAAAACCAAGGGACAAAGACTAGATGCAATTGCAAAATATCCATTATGGAAAGCTGGAAAAGATTATTTCCATGGAACAGGCCACGGAGTAGGATTTAGCTTAACAGTTCACGAAGGCCCAAATAATATTTCTCAATTTAATGATGTAGAATTATTAGAAAATATGACAACATCAATTGAACCAGGTCTATATATAGCAGATAAACACGGAGTAAGAATTGAAAGCGAAGTTTATGTGAAAAAAGATTTGGAAAATGAATTTGGTAAATTTATGAAATTCGAATGTCTAACTTACGTGCCAATTGATACCAGACCAATAAATATGGATATGATGGATAAGTGGGAAATAGAATGGCTAAATTCATATAACAAAAAATGTCAAGAAGTTTTATCTCCATATCTTGAAGGATCAGATTTAGAATATTTGATAGAAAGATGTAAAGAGATTTGATGAATAATCAAATAAAGGAAAAATTAAAAGAATTACCAGATCTTCCTGGCGTTTATATAATGAGAAATAGCCAAGATGAAATAATCTATGTTGGTAAGGCTATAAATTTAAAAAAACGTGTAAGCCAATATTTTGACAATAATAAAAACAAGGGCAGAAAAGTCCTTGCTATGGTAAGTCACATAAATAAATTTGAATATATAATTGTAGAAAATGAAGTTGAAGCTCTTGTACTAGAATCAAATCTAATAAAGAAAAACAGGCCAAAATATAATATTGTACTAAGAGATGATAAGCAATATCCATATATAAAAATTACAAATGAAAAATTTCCTAGAATTCAAAAAGTAAGAAATGTAAAAAAAGATAAGGGCTATTACTATGGCCCTTATCCTGATGCTTATGCAGTAAATGATGTAATAGAATTATTTCATATACTTTATCCAATAAGAACTTGTAATCTAAATTTTGATAAGGGACAGCAATTAGATAGACCTTGTCTAAATTATTATATAAATAGGTGTAAAGCTCCATGCGTTGGTAGGGGAGATGAAAAAGAATATATGGAAAATATAACTAAAATCAAAATTTTTTTAGAAAATAAATCTGATTATATACCAAATTTAGTTATAAATAAGATGAATAAGGCAAGTGAAATTTTGGATTTTGAAAATGCTGCAAAATACAGAGATTACCATAGGGCCTTGTCAACCATTTCTCAAAAACAAAAAGTTACTACAACAAATGGTGATGACATGGATATAATTGCAATGTCCAAAGGAATATTTTATGTCACCATGCAGGTATTTTTTATGAGAGATGGAAAAATTGTTGATAGAGAACATTTTATTATAAAAGATGATTACAGAGAAAAAGATGAAGATATAATTTCATCTTTTATGAAGCAATTTTACTTAAACCTTATGTATATACCAAAAGAAATTTTAGTACACAAATTGCCATCAGATCTTGATGCCCTTAATTTATTTATTGAAAAGAAAAAAGGCAACAAGGTAAAAATCACTTGCCCAAAACTTGGTAAGAAAAAAGAATTAGTAGATATGGCTTTTAGAAATGCAAGCGATATGATGAGAAAATACGAAAAAAGGCTTGAGGAAAAAGAAAGAAAAAAGCATTCTGGCTTAAATGGATTAAAAGAAATTTTGAATTTAAAATCTTTAAGCAGGATAGAAGCTTACGATATTTCTAATACATCGGGGGTCCAATCAGTTGGATCAATGGTTGTATTTCAAAATGGGATAGCAGAAAGAAAAGAATATAGAAAATTCAAAATAAAAACTATAGAAGGGCCAGATGATTATCATTCCTTGGAAGAAGTTCTTACAAGAAGATTTGAAAGAGCAAAAAAAGAAATCAAAAATAATAATACTTATACTGGTTTTGGAAAACTCCCGGATTTAATATTAATGGATGGAGGAAAGGGTCAAGTAAAATCTGCAAAAAAAGTTTTGAAAGATTTAAGTTTTTCAATAGAAGTTGCAGGACTTGTCAAAGATGACAAGCACACAACAAGAGCAATTATCTACGAAAATGAAGAAATACAAATAAAAAAACGTGATCCAGTATATAAATTAATTTACGAAATCCAAGAAGAAGCCCACAGATTTGCCATAAATTATCACAGAAAATTAATGACTCAAACTATGAAAAAATCTGAACTTGATAATATTATTGGCATAGGAAAAAGAAAAAAAGAAAATCTTCTAAAACATTTTAAAAGCGTAAAAAATATAAAAAAAGCAAGCTTAGAAGAGCTTATGGAAGTAGATTTGATTGGAGAAAGCCAAGCACTTGAAATAATTAAATATTTTAAACTAAACAATTAAAGAGGATAAAATGGGAAAACAAACAAGCGTAAAATTAAAAGACGTGGTTGAAATTTTAGGTCTTGAAATAGTTCACAAATCCACAGATTATGATGAAGTTATTTTGCAAAGTCCAGATATTAATAGGCCAGGTCTTCAACTTACAGGATATTTGGAAGAATTTCCTTACAAAAGATTACAAATAATAGGAAGCGTAGAATATACCTACCTAACAAGTCTTGACAATAGAATGCAATATGAAAGATTTAGGGGAATATTATCTTATAAAATGCCAGCCATACTTTTTTCATACAATGCAGGATTGCCAAAAGATATATTAGACCTTGCTGATTACTATGATATTACAATTTTAAGGTCAAAACTTCCTACTACAAAATTGACATCAATAATTTCACAAGAACTAGAATATATTTTTGCTGATAGAACTCAAATTCATGGAGAACTTCTAGAAGTTTTTGGTGTTGGAGTTTTAATTAGGGGAGAAAGCTCTGTAGGAAAAAGTGAAACGGCTTTAGATTTAGTAAATCGTGGCCATAGACTTGTCGCAGATGATGTTGTAGAAATGGCAGCTTATGATAATAAACTTGTAGGACAAGCTCCAGAAAATATAAGGCATTATACAGAAATTAGAGGTCTTGGAATTGTAGATGTAAGAAGACTATATGGGACAGGCTCTGTAAAAGTTTCAACTGACATAGATTTGGTAATAGAGCTTGAACATTGGAGAGAAGATTATGAATATGATAGGTTGGGACTTGACGAGCATTATACAGAAATTTTAAATGTTCAAATTCCAAAAATTTTAATTCCAGTAAGAGCAGGAAGAAATTTAGCAATGATTATTGAGGTTGCAGCTATGAACCAAAGAGAAAAATCTATGGGATATAACGCAGCAAAAGTAATGACAGACAATCTATTTAAAAATTCTGACAATGATAATTAGCTTGTGAAAATATTTGATATTTACTTGACTAATGATGTGATATTTATTATACTAAAAATAGTGTTGACGATAATTGATTCATATAATTTTTAGGAGGTCTTAAATGACAATTAAAAGAGCTATGAAGACTATGGATGGTAATACTGCAGCTGCTCACGTATCTTATGCGTTTACAGATGTAGCAACAATCTATCCAATAACACCTTCATCACCAATGCCTGAAGCAGTAGATGTTTGGGCAGCAAACGGTAGAAAAAACGTATTTGGAAGACCGGTTGAAGTAAAGGAAATGCAATCAGAAGCTGGTGCAGCAGGAGCAGTACACGGAGCACTTGCAGCAGGAGCACTTACTACTACATACACAGCAAGTCAAGGATTATTATTAATGATCCCTAATATGTATAAGATTGCTGGAGAAAGATTACCAGGTGTATTCCATGTTGCAGCAAGAACACTAGCAACTCACGCACTTTCAATTTACGGTGACCATTCTGACGTTATGGCAGCAAGACAAACAGGATTTGCTATGCTATGTTCAGGATCAGTTCAACAAGTAATGGACTTAGGACCAGTTGCTCACTTAGCAGCAATTGAAGGAAGAATTCCATTCTGCCATTTCTTTGATGGATTTAGAACAAGTCACGAAATTCAAAAAATACAAGTTTGGGACTATGATACATTAGCTCCATTAGTAAACTACGAAGCTGTAGATAAATTTAAAAATGAGTCTTTAAATCCAGAAAGACCAAAAACAATCGGTACAGCTGAAAAGAATATTTTCTTCCAAAGAATGGAAGCTTCAAACCCTGCATATACTGATATAGTAGGTATAACAGAAAACTACATGAACAAAATCAATGAATTAATCGGTACAAATTACGGATTATTTAATTATTATGGTGCAGATGATGCAGAAGAAATCATCATTGCTATGGGTTCTGTTTGCCAAGCAGCTGAAGAAGCTATTGATAAATTAGTAGAAGATGGCAAAAAAGTTGGTATGGTTGAAGTTCACTTATTCAGACCATTCTCAAAAGACCATCTATTAAAAGCTATACCAAAAACAGTAAAGAAAATTGCTGTTTTAGATAGAACAAAAGAAAAAGGTTCAGTTGGAGAACCATTATTACTTGATGTTAAATCAGCTTACTATGATGTAGAAGATAAACCACAAATTATAGGTGGTAGATATGGATTATCTTCAAAAGATACAATCCCTGCAGACATTGAAGCAGCATTCAACAATTTAGCTGGCGAAATGAAAGATGATTTCACATTATCAATTACAGATGATGTTACAAATAAATCACTTGAAAGAACAGATTTAAGAATCAGACAAGAAGGTACAAGCAGATGTAAATTCTGGGGATTCGGATCTGATGGAACAGTTGGAGCTAATAAACAAGCTATCAAAATCATCGGTGATAATACAGATATGTATGCTCAAGGTTACTTTGACTACGATTCTAAAAAATCTGGTGGACTTACAGTATCACACTTGAGATTTGGTAAAAATCCAATTAGATCAACATATCTATTAGATGAAGCTGACTTTATTTCATGTTCAAAACCAGCTTACGTTAATCAATATGATTTATTAGCTGGACTTAAAGATGGTGGTACATTCTTATTAAACTGCCCATGGTCAGAAGATGAACTTGAACAACATCTACCAGCTTCAATGAAAAAATACATTGCTGAACACAATATTAACTTTAATATAATAGATGCTTCTCACATTGCTGCTAATATTGGATTAGGTTCAAGAACAAATATGATAATGCAATCTGCATTCTTTAACCTTGCAAATGTAATTCCAATAGATGAAGCTATCAAATATCTTAAAGATTCTATAGTTAAAGCTTATGGACACAAGGGTGATGATATAGTAAATATGAACTACAAAGCAGTAGATCAAGGAATTGATGCAGTAGTTAAAGTTAATGTTCCAGATTCATGGAAAGATGCAAAAGATGAAGTTAAAGAAGAAAAAGAACTTCCAGAGTTCATCAAAAACATCGTTAAACCAATGATTGAACAAAAAGAAGACGAACTTCCAGTTTCAGTTTTCAAAGATAGAACAAACGGAGACTTTGAACCAGGTACAACTCAATATGAAAAGAGAGGAATTGCTCTTAACGTACCAGAATGGCAAATTGATAATTGTATCCAATGTAACCAATGTTCATACGTTTGTCCTCACGCTGTAATTAGACCATTCTTATTAACAGAAGAAGAAAAAGCTAATGCACCAGAAGGATTTGAAACAAAGAAAGCAATTGGTAAGGGAATGGACGGATATGATTTCAGAATCCAAGTTTCACCACTTGATTGTACAGGCTGTGGAAACTGTGCTGATGTATGTCCAGCTCCAAAGAAGGCTCTTTTAATGAAACCTTTCGAAGAAGAAGTTGAAAAAGAAAAAGATAATTGGGAATATGCTCATGAAGAAGTTGGATACAAAGAAGATGTTATGGATCCAATGACAATTAAAGGCTCTCAATTTAAACAACCATTACTTGAGTTCTCAGGTGCTTGTGCAGGCTGTGGAGAAACACCATACGCAAAACTTGTTACTCAATTATTTGGAGATAGAATGTATATAGCTAACGCTACAGGTTGTTCATCAATCTGGGGAGCATCATCACCAGCTACACCATATACAACAAATGCTTGCGGACAAGGTCCAGCTTGGGGTAATTCATTATTCGAAGATGCAGCAGAATATGGTTATGGTATGAAACTTGCAGCTGATTCAAACAAACACCTTCTTGAAACATATATGAATCAATTCAATGAATTAGAAGCTGATAGTGAATTAAGCGAAGCATTCAAAGCATGGATTGAAGGAAAAGAAGACGTTAAAGCTTCAAAAGAAGCAACAGCTAAAATTCTTAACCTTGAAGAAAAAGCTAACAGTGTAAGTGATGAAAAACAAAAAGATTTACTACACAAAATATATTCACTAAAAGACTATATGATTAAAAAATCAGTTTGGATATTTGGTGGAGACGGATGGAGCTATGATATTGGATTTGGTGGAGTTGACCACGTACTAGCTAGTGGAGAAAACATCAATATCTTAGTATTTGATACAGAAGTTTACTCAAATACAGGTGGACAATCATCTAAAGCTACACCATTATCAGCAGTAGCACAATTTGCTGCATCTGGTAAAAAGGTAAGAAAAAAAGACCTTGGTTTAATGATGACTTCATACGGTTATGTTTACGTAGCACAAGTTGCTATGGGCGCAAACCAAAACCAAACAATCAAAGCTATGAAAGAAGCTGAAAGCTATGATGGACCATCTCTAATCATCTGCTATGCGCCATGTATCAACCACGGTATAAGAATCGGTATGGGTAAATCTCAATTTAGAGAAAAACAAGCAGTTGATGCTGGTTACTGGCACTTATGGAGATTCGATCCAAGACTTGCTGATGAAGGAAAGAATCCATTCCAATTAGATTCAAGAGAACCTAAGGAATCATTCCAAGAATTTATCCAAGGAGAAGTTAGATACTCTTCACTTAAGAGATCATTCCCTGAAACAGCTGACCAATTATATCAAGAAGCAGAAAAAGCTGCAAAAGATAGATATCAAACATATAAGAGATTAGCCGGAAAATAAGATAAATTAAATAAAATTTTTAAAGGATGAGCTTGCTCATCCTTTTTTTATGCGTAAAATTAAATTTGAAGATTTTATTTTTAAAATTTTATAAAAAAATTTTATTGAAAACTTTTAAAAATTTTAAATTTAATTTTGCTAAAACGTACAATTATAAATATTTACTATTTATGGTATAATAAATTATATATAAAAAAATAAAATGGAGGAGTTTATGGCAATTAAGTATAAAAACAATTACGGTAAAGTTAGTATTTCAGAAACAGTAATTGCAAATATTGCTGCAGCTTCTGTTATGGAATCCTATGGTGTTGTAGGTCTTGCTAGCAGAAGTACAAAAGATGGGTTTTATAAACTTTTAGGCTTTGATAATATGAATAGAGGTGTAAAAGTTTTAAGAAATATAGATGGAACTGTGACTATAGATATATCATTGTTTTTAAATTATGGTGTAAGAATTGCAGTTGTATGCCAAAATATAATTGAAAATGTGAAATATAATGTTGAACATTCTCTTAATGTTGGTGTATCTAGTGTAAATATTTTAGTTCAAGGAATTAGAAGTTAGGAGAAATATGAAAAAAATCGATAGTAATAAGTTCAAAAGCATTATTATTAAAGCTTTTGAACTACTTAATGAGAAAAGGGATGTTGTCGATAGCTTAAATGTTTTTCCTGTTCCAGATGGGGATACGGGAACAAATATGACTATGACAATGAAATCTGGTGTAGAAAGAGTAAAGGATACTGAAACTTCGTCTTGTTATGATGTTGCTAAGGCTTTAAGCCAAGGCACTTTGATGGGAGCAAGAGGAAATTCTGGTGTAATTTTATCACAACTTTGTAGGGGAATGTCTAAAGCTATCAAAGGTAAGGATATTATTGATGCTGAAAGTATAAGAGATATTTTTACAGTTGCAAATAAGACTGCTTATAAGGCTGTAATGAAACCTACTGAGGGAACAATTTTAACTGTGTCAAGATTGATGGCAGAAGAAGCAAATAACTCTTTTGAAAATAACATTGATATTGATAAGTATTTATATAAAATTATTGCAGCTGGTCATAAGGCTTTGCTTGATACTCCAAATTTATTGCCAGTTTTAAAAGAGGCTAAGGTTGTAGATTCTGGTGGGCAAGGATTGATGTTTTTGCTTGAAGGCGCTTTAAAAGCCTTAAATGGGGAAATTGATATTGAAACTGATTTATCAGAAATTGAAATTGAAGATTTGCCATCAAAAGACTATAATATCGACCTATCAGTAAGCATAAGTGAAGATGAAAAAGATGATTTACTTGAAAAATTAAATGAACTTTCTACATCGTTGACAGAAGATTTTGATAATGGAATTTTGAGACTTTCATTTGATTGCGATGGTATAAAGGAACTTTTAGAAGTGGTTTCAAAATATGGACAAGTTTTGACGATGAATGTTGAAAATACTAATCCAGATGTATTGAATGATATAAAAGTAAACAAAAAACCATCTAAAAAATATGGATTTATAGCCGTTTCAAGGGGAGAAGGCTATGATAAAGTGTTTGAAAGTTTAAATGTTGATAGGATTATTGCTGGTGGGCAAACTATGAACCCTTCAACTGAAGATATTTTTAAGGCAATTGAGAAAGTAGATAGCGAAAATATTATTATCTTCCCTAATAATAAAAATATAATTATGAGTGCTAAACAAGCTTGTCAATTGTCTGATAAAACTTGTAGAGTAGTTGAGACTAGGTCAATTCCAGAATCTTTTTCTGCCCTACTTTCATTTGATGAAGATGAATCACTAGATGAAAATATGGAAAATTTCAACGATGCGATTGAAGATGTAAGAGTTTTGGAAGTTACTATAGCAGTTAGAGATACAAATGTGAATAATGTAGAAATTAGAAAAGATGAATACATTGGAATAGTTGACAATAGTATTGTTACAAGCAAAAAAACAATAGAAAAAACTGCTAGAGAAACATTGGAAAAGGCTGTCGATGATAACACATCTCTTATAACCATATATTATGGAGAAGACATAGAAGATAAGGAAGCCAGAAGACTTCAAAAATTTGCTCAAAAAAAATTCAAAGATTGCGATGTAGAATTGATTTATGGTGGACAACCTTTATATTATTACACTATTACCTTGGAGTAGGATAGATGGATCTTTTGGACCTAAAAGGTTTAGGCAAAAAGAAAAAAGAATATTTAGAAAAATTATCAATTTATAAGCTAGAAGATTTATATAATTATTATCCTAGGGAATATGAGGATAGGTCAAAAAAATACGACTTATCCCATGGTTTTGATGGAAATAAACATTATTTTGAATGGAAAATAGAATCAAAGCTTTATACAAATTATAGTAAAAAATTTTCTATCTCTTATCTTTATGCGAGTGAAAATGATAAAAGAATAAAAATAGTATTTTTTAACGACAAATTTTCGCCAAGATCCTTAAAAATCGGACAAACATATAAATTTTATACAAAAATCGTAAAAAATGGTTATGAAATTGAGTGTCATAATCCAGAATTTACAGATATAGATGATGATAGAATTGGAAATATTGTACCTATATATCCGCTTACAAAATCTTTGACTAATAAAAATTTATCTGATTTTATAGGTCAAGCTTTGGGATTTTTTGATGAAAATCAAGTTTTATTAGATAAAAAAGTTCTTGATGACTTTAATTTTTCGGATAAACTTTCAAATTTGAAGGAAATTCATTTCCCAACTAGCCTTGAAAATTTAAAAAGTGCTAAAAGTCAAATTAAAATTATAGATTTACTGAAGGAATTGATTTTTATTTATGTAATGCAAAAAGAAAATTCCTACCAAGATTTAAATTTAAAATATAATCTAAATGATATTTTAAATAAGCTTGATTTTAAATTGACACCAAGTCAATATAAGTCTTTGATTGAAATTTTAAAAGATTCTACAAGTAAGTCTATTATGAATAGGCTTTTGTGTGGGGATGTTGGAAGTGGTAAAACAATTATTGCACTAATTGTAATGATTATTTTTTCTATAAATTCCTACCAAACTTGTATGATGGTTCCAACAGAAGTCTTGGCAATTCAACAATATGAGAAAAATAAAAATTTTGTTGAAAGCTTCGGACTAAAAATTTCACTTTTAACATCATCAACAAAAAATAAGGAAGATCTTAAAAAGAAAATTAAAAATGGCGAAATAGATATTGTTATTGGGACACATGCTCTTATTGTAGATGATGTGGAATTTAAAAATTTGAAATTAATTGTTGCGGATGAACAGCATAGGTTTGGAGTTAGACAAAGACAAGCCTTATATGAAAAAGGTAATGATGCAAATTACCTAACAATGACAGCAACTCCTATTCCAAGGACACTTTTTTTGAAGATGAAAAAATTATTAGATTTATCTCAAATTACTGAACTTCCAAAAGGTAGAGGAGAAATTATAACTGAACTTGTTCTTTTATCAATGGAAAATAGCCTGTTTTCTAAAATAGATGATTTTATAAAAAGTGGTAGGCAAGTTTATGTTGTAAGTGATTCTATAGAGAGTGATGATATAAATTCTTTAGAGAATTTATATAAACGCTATAAAAAAAGATTTAAAAATATTAGAATTGAAAAACTTTACGGAAAGTTAAAGGCAAGTGAAAAAGAAGAAATTCTTAGAGATTTTTCTGATGGTAAAATTGATATTTTAATATCTACTACAGTTATAGAAGTTGGAATAGATGTATCTAATGCAAATTGTATGATAATTTATAATGCCAATAATTTTGGTTTATCATCACTACACCAACTTAGAGGAAGAATAGGTAGGGGCTCTTATAAATCATTTTGCTATTTGATTAGCGAAAAAGTTGATGAGAGAAGTAAGCTAAATATAATAAAAAATTCAAACGACGGTTTTGAAATTGCAAAAAAAGATTTGAAACTAAGAGGTGCTGGAAAAATTCTATCAACAATTCAACATGGAAAAAATCTTGATGATGTAAATTATTTTAATTTAAAAGAAGATGAAATAAATCTTTGCTTTAAAATGTTTACATATCTTAAAGATAAAAATTTTGAAGGAGTTAATTTTTCTTATTTAGAAAGATATTTTAATATAGACAAAAGGATTGTGTTAAATTAATGAGAGTAGTAGCTGGAAAATATAAAGGATTTAATATAAAATCTCCAAAAGCTAACAATTCAAGACCTACAGATAATAAGGTAAAAGAAGCAGTTATGGCTATGCTTTATCCTTACAAAAAAGATTTTACAGCCTTAGATTTATTTTCATGCACAGGGCAAATGGGAATAGAATTTTTATCTCATGGTGCAAAAGAGGTTGTTTTTGGAGAATTAAATAATTCAAATTATAAAATACTCAAGGAAAATATAGAAAAAATTCAAAGTCAAAATGCTTTAACTATAAGAGGGGATTTTAGAAAAGTTTTGGAAATTTTAAAAGAAAAAAATAAAACTTTTGATTACATATACCTAGATCCTCCTTATAAAGAAGATTATTTGAAAATTAGTCTAGAATATATATTGACCTATCATTTATTAAATAAAAATGGTATAATAATAAGCGAATCAGATAGGAATATTGATTTTTCTGATATGACTAATTTAAATTTGATTAAAGAAAAAAAATATGGAAGGAAAATCATAAAAATTTATTGCTATGAAAGTGATATATCCAGGTAGCTTCGATCCTATTACAATCGGACACTTAGACATAATAAAAAGATTAAATAAGATGTTTGATGAGGTAGTCATTGCTATATTGATAAATGAAGCCAAGCACTCTCTTTTCTCAATTAAAGAGAGAAAACAATTAATAGAAAATGAAATTAAAGAATTTCAACTAGATAATGTCAAAGTCAAAACTTTCGAAGGTTTGTTAGTTGACTTTGCAAAAAAAGAAAATTCAAAAATTATAGTTAGGGGTTTAAGGGCAGTTACAGACTATGAGTATGAAATGAATATTGCTCAATTTAATTCAAGCTTATATGAAGATCTTGAAACTATATTTCTACTTTCTGATCCGAAATTCTCATTTATAAGCTCAAGTGGAGTAAGAGAGCTAGCTAGTTTTGGTGGAGATGTATCTAAATTTGTATCAAAAAATGTAAAAAAAGCTATATATGAAAAAAATAAACTAGGAGGAAAAAACTAATGGCAAATATTAACGAACTAATTGATGAAATTGAAGATATAATGGATAATGCTAGTTCTGTTCCATTTTCAAGAAAGGTTTCAGTTGATCCAGATGAAATTTTTGAAATTGTTAGAGATATGAGAGATTCTCTTCCAACAGAAATCAAAAATGCTCAATGGATTAACGATGAAAAAGAAAGAATTTTGCAAGAAGCAGAAAACGAAGCAAGATCTAAAGTACAAAATGCAAATAATGAAATCAAAAATTTCAAAGAACAAGCTAAAAGCCAATATCAAAGAATGATTTCAGAACATCAAATAACAGCAGAGGCTAGACAAGAAGCGCAAAGAATTCTTGAACAAGCAAACCAAGAAGCAAATAAAATTAAACAACAATCATACCAATACATTGACCAATTATTTACAAAATCAAGTGAAAACTTCAACCAATTGGCACAATCATTGGAAAAAAATAAACAACATATATTAAATCAAAAATAAAATTTCAATTAAAAAATCCTCTAATATGAGGATTTTTTAATTGAGATTTTTTCTCTATAATCGCTATCAAATTGTCTTCCTATAATCATTGAATATAAATTTGATGCCTTAATCATTTGCTCAAAAATTATTTTATTTTCTTTATTTAATTTCTCTATATCTTTTTTTTGCATAATTATATTAAGATTTGTTTCTTTAAATAATTTTGTTGCTTTCTCATTAAAAGCTAAAACTTTTATAAAATTTATATCAACTTCATTAAAGAAAGTTTTATTTTCTAATAGGTAATTTATCATAAGCCTTTTTATCCTTGATTTTGTAAATCTTTGGCTTGTAGAATTTTTAATAAAATCTTTATAAAATATTTCATCTTTTGCTATTTTTTTTAGATAATTTTCCATACCATTTTCGTAACATAAAATATCATCCATATTTTTTTCTTCTATTAAAATTTTATACCTAAAAATCTCATACAATAAATCATTTTGTGGAAATATATTGTATTCATTTTTAAATTCTTTTAGATAATTATAAGAAAGTCTTGGAAGATAATCTTTAATTTTTATATTTTCAATGTTATTTCTAATAGAACTAGAAGAAGAAAATGAATCTTTTCTTAATTCAACATCCTTATTCATAGAATTTTTTCTTTTGATTGGTATAATTTCTATATTTGCTTTTAGTTTTTTTATAGCTCTGAGATATTCTAAAGCAAGTATATTATTTGCGGAAAAAAATTCTTTATTTTCTATATATTTGATTGAGGCAAGATATGATGCTTTTGCAAAAGACATTCCCTCATCTAGAAAAGTTTTTGTATCAATATTTATTCTATTTTCATTTTCAAATATCTTCTCACAAGTCTTTATAAAATTTTTTTCACTAATATTTTCAATTCCAAATGAAAGATAATCAATTTCTAATTTATTTAAAATTTCTATATTTTTTCTAGCAAAAAGATTTGCTGCTTGTAAAGAAATAAATGAAGGCATTTCAATAACTAAATCTGCAGAAAGCATTGCAGAATTTGCTCTTTTGTATTTGTCTATAAGACTTATTTCTCCTCTTTGAACAAAATCTCCACTCATTATTGCAATAACTATATCTGCATTTGTTATCTCTCTTGATTTTTTTTGTATATAATTGTGTCCATTATGAAATGGATTATATTCTGAAATAATTGCTAATTTTTTCATGACAACTCCTTTTATTATTATATCAAATTGTAAAAAATAAAGTGAAAATTTATTTTAGATTATTACATAATTTTACATTTTTATTTAAAAAATAAAATATAAGTGGTATAATATTAGAAAACAACCTATTAGGAGGATATATGATATCAGCAAATGATTTAAGAAAAGGAATAACTTTTGAATATGATGGAGATGTTTATCAAGTAATAGATTTCCAACACGTAAAACCAGGTAAGGGTGCAGCTTTTGTAAGAGCAAAAATAAAATCTGTTATGCAAGGCGGAAATAAAGATGTAACTTTTAACCCAAATGAAAAGTTTGAACAAGCTATTATTTCTACAAAAGAAATGCAATACTTATACAACGACGGACATTTATATTATTTTATGGATCCAGAAACTTTTGAACAAATTCCTGTTGATAAGGATGCAGTTTCTGAAGCAATTCCTTATATAAAAGAAAATGATACTGCTACAATGAGATTTTATAAAAATAATCCATTTTCAATTGAGGCGCCTAATTTTGTAGAGCTTGAAGTTGTAAAAACTGAACCAGCAGTTAAGGGAGATACAGCAACAAATGTAACAAAACCTGCAGAAGTTGAAACAGGTGCAATTATAAATGTTCCAGTTTTTGTAAATGAGGGAGATGTTATAAAAATTGATACTAGAAAAGGGGAATATTTATCCAGAGTATAAAGGAGATAAAATGACAAGAGCATTTAAATTTGGAAGTGTTAAAATTGCAAATGAAACTATTGAAGAAATAGCTAAAAAAGCTTGTAGCGAAGTAAATGGTGTAATTGAATCAAACACAAAATCCAATAAGGAAGCAAAAAAAGATACAAGAATTTCTGTAATGGATGGCTTTGTAATTATAGATTTAAATCTTGTACTTAGTGCAGATGTAAATGTGAGAAAAACAATAAAAAATGTCCAAGAAAATGTAAAAAGACAAGTTGAAACTATGACTGGCTTATCTGTAAAGAGAGTAAATGTCGAAGTAAATAGTTTAGTAATATAATGAATAGGGCAAAACAAAGAGACTGGGTATTTAAGTTAATATTTGAAAATCAAATAAAGAATATTGACGATATAGACCAAGCCTTTATTAATCATGAGATAGATTTAAATAAAGATTCTTTTTTATATAAGTCATTAAAATCATATATAGAAAATTATGATAATCTAGAAAATATAATTGCAGAACAAATAGGCTTAAAATCTTTACAAAGAATGGCAAAAGTTGATAGGTCAATTTTATTTTTGAGCGTTAATGAAATGGAAAATTTAGATATTCCTATAAGTGTTTCTATAAATGAGGCTGTAAATATTGCAAAAGAATATTCAACAAGTGATGGATATAAATTTATAAACAGCGTGTTAGGTAAAATTGCAGAAAAGAGAAAATAATTGAAATCTTTAAGCGTAAAACAATTTAACCAATATATAAAAACTTCTTTTAAGCACGATCCTTTATTTCAAAACGTAAGTGTAAAAGGTGAAATAGCCAACTACAAAATATCTCACAATCATATATATTTTTCTTTAAAAGAGGAAAATGAAATTATTGATTGTGTGATTTATTATTATGAACAAAAGGATATAGAAGACTTTAATAATGGGGATGAGGTTATTGTAGATGGAAATTTGATTTACAATAGCTTTTTTTCCAAAATATCTATATCTGTAAATAATATAGAAAAAAAGGGCTTGTCAGAAGAATATTTAAAATTTCTAAAGATCAAAGAAGAATTTTTAAAAAAAGGTTATTTTGATAAAGATACCAAAAAAACTATTTGCGATTATCCAAAAAAAATAGGCCTTATAACTTCAGATAAATCAGCGGCTATAGTAGATTTTTTATCTGTAATAAATAAAGAAATTTCAGACATAAATATTTATCTTTATCCAGTAAAGGTTCAAGGACTTAGTGCAAAAGATGAAATAATTAATGCAATAAATGTTCTTGATAAAAAAAACTTGGATGCAATTGTTATTACCCGTGGAGGTGGTAGCAAAGAAGATTTAAAAGTTTTTAATGAAAAAGATATAGTAGAAGAAATATATAAGGCGAAAAGTCCAATAATTTCAGCCATAGGACACAAAATAGATTTATCTTTAACAGATTTAGTTAGTGATTTGTCCTTGCAAACGCCAACAGAAGCAGGCTCATATTTGGTAAGAAATTATAAAAAAATCAGACAAGATATAAATAAAATATTTATAGACATCCAAAAAACTTTAAATAGAAATATTGAATTAAAAGAATTAAAACTTAATAATTTAAAAAATAGCTTAGATTCTTATAGTTTAGATAAATTACTTGATGAAAAAACTAAAAATGTAAATGAAATATTTGAAAAAATCAACAATAATTTAAATTTAAACATTGAAAAAAAAGAAAAAAATTTAGAAATTTTAAAATACAAGCTAAATTCTTTAAAATCAATTTTGGATATTAAGAAAAAAAGTATTTTTATTAAGGATTTTGATGGCAATTTTATTTATTCTAAATATTCCTTAAAAGATAAGGATAAGGTAAATATAGTTTTTAGTGACGGAGAAGTGAAAGCTGAGATTTATGATGGATAACACATTTGAAGCAAATTATAAAAAAATGGAATCTTTGTTAAAAGATTTAGAAGAAAATAAAGATAATATAGATAAAAGCCTTGAAATTTATAAAGAGGCAAAAGAAATCTATGATAAACTTAATAAAAAAATCAATGATTATAAGGCAAAGGTTGAGATAATAAATAATGACAAAAATGAATAAGGAAAAATTTGATAAAATTTTAATTGCTGACAAAAATATTATCGATAGGGCAATGATAAAAAAATTTGATGAAGATAATCCTTTAAGTAAGGCCTTGATTTATGCAAGTGATTCTGGAAAAAGAATAAGACCTGTAGTTTTTTTGGAAACTATAAAAATGCTTTTGGGAGAAGAGTCAGTTGATGAAAAAATAATTGATTTATCATTGGCACTTGAGATGGTTCATGCCTATTCTTTGGTACATGATGATATGCCTTGTATGGATAATGATGATTATAGGAGAGGAAAACTTACAGTCCACAAAAAATATGGAGAAGATCTTGCGATTTTGGTTGGAGATAGTTTATTGTCCTATGCTTTTGAAATCATTCTTGATTTGAGTATATATGACCAACGTTTTCTTGAAGCTGGAAAATATTTGGCTAAAGCTTGTGGCAAAGATGGAATGATAAAAGGGCAAGTTTTTGATATAAAGGCAAAAAAGGATGAAAATATAGAATATATTCTTGATGTTTATAAAAATAAAACTGCAAGACTTTTTATGGCTGCAATTATGATGGCAGCTTTGTATGCAAATGTTGAAAAAGATAAGCTAGAAAAATTAGAAAATTATGCATATTATCTAGGACTTGCTTTCCAACTTCAAGACGATATTTTAGACAAATATGATGAGTTTGAATTAAATATTTTATCATGTATTTCTATTGATGATGCAAAAAAATTACTACTAGACTTTAATAGAAAAGCTAAAGAAAATATTAAGGGCTTTAAAAACAATGATTTTCACATTTATTTAATTGATTATTTAACAGAGAGGATCAAATGAAAAAATACACTAGACAAAGACTTATATTAGATATTATTCAAAATAATGAAGTAAAAACACAAAGTCAACTTTCTAAATTATTAAGAGATCAAGGAGTAGATGCTACTCAAGCTACAATTTCAAGAGATATAAAAGAGCTTAGAATATCAAAAGTACAAACAGATGATTATGAATACAAATATACAGTAATAGATACTGTTTATGATTCATTAAATGAAAGAATGGAAAAAATATTTAAAGAATCTGTATTATCTGTAGAAAGATCTTACCAATTAGTTGTTATAAAAACTATTTCTTATACTGCAACAGTTTGTGGTTTGTATATAACAAATGCAAAACTTGAAAATATTGGTGGAATTGTAACAGGACTTGATACTATATTTATAACACCAAAAAATATAGATGAAATTGACGATTTGATTGAAACAATAAGAAGTATGGTGAAATAAGTGTTAGCTGAGTTATTTATTAATAACCTAGTGATTATCAAAAGAGATCACTTATTTTTTGATAGCGGATTTAATGTTTTATCTGGAGAAACTGGTTCTGGAAAAAGTTTGATTTTAGAAGCTATCAATATTGTCTTGGGAAAAAGAACAAATAAAGATATAATTGGAAAATTTGATGATAAAACAATTATAGAAGCAGTTTTTAATTTGGATGAAGATACAATAAAAAAATTAGAAGATAAAGATATTACATTTGATGATAATAAACTTATTATTACAAGAACCATAAACCAACAATCTTCATCAATTAGAATAAATGGAAGAGTAGCAAATCTTTCGTTGATAAAAGAAATTTCTTCATTATTAATTGATATTTACAAACAAGGCGATTCAAATATTTTTATGGATAAGGGAAATTATCTTGATATTATTGATGCCTACAAAAAAGATAAAGAAACTATCAAACTAAAAAATGAAATTAATAAATTATTCAATGAAAAAAATAATTTGCTTAAAAAGTTTGATGAATTTAATTTATCCCAAGAAGAAGTTTCAAGAGAAAAAGAATTAATTAATTATCAACTTGATGATATTGAACAAATTGATCTTTTAAATATTGATGAAGAAAAGATTGACCAAGAATATAAAAAATTAAATTCTATAACTGAGCTTAGAGAAAGTATTGAAAGTAGTGAAGAATTAATTTCTTCCTTTGATTATGACAAAGCATCTATTAGCTCATTACTAGCTAATTTATCTTCAAATTTATCGGATTTTTCAGAAATAGACAAGAGTATTGAAGAAGTTAATGATAAAATATATACTGTTATAGACTTAGTAAATGAAATTTATTCTGAGCTTGATAATTATAAGGATAAGCTTGATCAAAATCCTGAAAGATTATACGAGCTTGAAATGATTAATCAAAAACTTTTCGATTTGAAAAGAAAATATGGAAATGAAATTGAAGATATTATAGAATACTATGATAAAATTTCTTTGAGATTAAAAGAATTAGAAAAAATAAGTGATTTAAAGAAAAATATTGACAAAGATATAAAAAATATAAATAAAAATTTAGAAGAAAAGTCCCTAGAACTTTCAAAAATTAGAAAAGAAAAATCTAAAAATTTGGAAAAGGAAATAAAAAGTGAAATACAATCTTTAAATATTATTAATGGGGATTTTAAGGTTTTATTTAAAAATAAAAACAAAATTGATTCTAATGGAATTGATGATATAGATTTTCTCATTAAAACTAACAAGGGAGAAGATTTAAAGTCCTTATCAAAAACCGCATCTGGCGGAGAAGTTTCAAGGATTGTATTGTCATTTAAAAAAATTTTTGCAGATTATGATAAAATTGATACTATGATATTTGATGAAATCGACCAAGGAATTAGCGGTAGAACAGCTCAAATTGTTGGAGAAAAAATTTTAGACTTATCAAAAGAAAGACAAATTTTAGCTATAAGTCATCTTCCACAAATAGCATCTTTATCTACTAATCATATTCTTATAGAAAAATTTGACCAAAAAGATTTAACTATATCAAAATCTACAAATATTAAAGGAAATGATAGGGTAAAAGAAATAGCTAGGCTTTTGGCTGGCGTTGATATTACAGATAAAACAATGGAATCTGCAAAAGAAATGATAGAAATGGCAGAAGAGTTAAGAAAAGGAAATTAGTATGGATAATTATGAAAAAACGATAAAAGTTGACAACATTTACGAAGGAAAAATTCTTTCTTTGAGAGTTGAAACTGTGGAAATGCCTGATAAAAAGTATTCAAAAAGAGAAATAGTAGATCACGTTAAAGGCGTAGGAATAATTGCTTTTGATGGGGAAGATTCTATTTATTTGGTACGTCAATATAGAAAGGCGATCGATGAATTCACTTTAGAAATTCCTGCTGGTTTGGTTGAAGTAAATGAAAAACCAATTGAAACTGCAAAAAGAGAATTGCAAGAAGAAATTGGATATAAACCATTAGATATTGAATATTTGTTTGATATGCACGCATCTCCTGGTTTTACAAACGATAAATTATCATTCTTTTTGGCTAAAAATTTGGAAGAATCAAAATTAGAATTAGATGAAGATGAATTTTTAGAAAAAAAATCATATAAAATTGAAGATGTTTATAATATGGTAATTAATGGTGAAATCACTGATGCTAAAACAATAATAGCTGTAATGTATGCAAAAAGATTGATTGATGAAAAGTAATAGTTTAAATATTGATTTAGAAGTTTACACAGGACCATTTGATGTCTTGTTAAGACTTATAGAAAAACAAAAAGTAGATATTTATGACATAAAAATAGAAGATATAACAAGCCCTTACATGGAGGCTATCAATGAAATGGATATTCCTCTTGGTCAATTAAGTGAGTTTATTTATATATCTTCTATTTTGTTATACATAAAATCTAGTAAATTGATGCCAAAAGATAAAAATGATAAAGTAGAAGAAGATTTTATTTCATATCTTATAGAGTATAAAAAAATAAAAAGCGTAGAAGATGATTTGAAAACTCTTGAAAATGAAGCGAAATCTTATTATACAAAATACCAAGAAGATTTATCAAAATATAAGTCAAAAGATGAAATAATTAGTAAAGATGTTAATATTTTAAAAAATGAATTTACAAAATTAATAAGAGCTTACAAGAATGAAAAAATAGAAAAACCAGATCTTATTAAATCAATTAAAAGACTTGATGTAAATGATTATATTAAAAAAATAAGAAATACATTAAAATTTACCAAGTCAATAAGGTTAAATAAAATTACAGATGAAATAAAATCAAAAGATGCTTGTATAGGAACATTTTTAGCACTTCTTGAGCTTGTAAGATTAAAGGAAATATACTTGGAAGAAGAAAATATAAATGAATTTTTGATAGTAAAAAGGGATAAGAATGAATAGTGATTACTTAAAAGGAATTATTGAAGAAATTTTATATATTTGGGGCGAGCCGATTGACATCAACGATCTTGGAAAAATTATATTTGACGCCGAAAAATCTGAAATAAGAAAGGCAATTAATGAGATGGTTGATGACAGGAATTTAAAATCTTCGGGACTTATTATAAAAAAATATGAAGATAAATACCAATTTGCAACCAGACCAGATCACGAAAAATATATTTCAAATATAGTAAAAAAATCGGAGAAAAATTTATCTAATTCATCTCTAGAAACCCTATCAATTATTGCATATAAGCAACCAATAACAAGAGCAGAAATTGATAAAATAAGAGGAGTAAAGTCCCAATCAACAATAGATTCTCTTTTAGATAAAAAACTTATAAAAGAAAATGGTAGACTTGATAAAATTGGAAAGCCTATTATATATATTACAACTGATCTTTTTTTAAAATATTTTAATATTTCAAATCTTGACCAATTGCCAAAAATTGATGAAAAAATAGATGGAGAAATTGATGAGGATTAATAAATATATAGCAAAAACAGGATTTGCATCAAGAAGAAAAAGCGAAGAATATATAAAAAACGGCAAAGTTTTTGTAAATGGAAATAAATTAGAAGACTTATCATATCAGGTAAAAGAAGAAGATGAAGTTAAAATTGATGGAAAAATTTTAAAAATCCAAAAAAATTTCTACTATAAATTAAATAAACCAATTGGATATATCTCATCAAATTATGATCCTCACAACGAAAAAGATTTAAATAAGTTGCTTGATATTGATGAGAGATTTTTTTGTGCAGGAAGGCTTGACAAAGATAGTCATGGTCTTATGATAATCACTAATGATGGTAAAATAACAAATAAAATAATTCATCCAAGTAAAAAAATTGATAAAATTTATATAGTTAAGGTAGATAAAAAACTTACACCCTACCAAGAAAAAATTTTTATGGATGGGGTAAAATTATCGCAAAAAGAAATAACATCAGATGCAAAAATTTCTTTAATAGATAAAGAAAAAATCACTTACAAAGTTACAATTCATCAAGGCTACAATAGGCAAATTAGAAGAATGTTTTCATATTTCAAAATAAAAGTTTTAGATTTAAAAAGAATAAAAATAGGACAAATTTGTCTTGATGATTTAAAAGATGGAGATTATAAAAAATTAAGTAAAAAAGAAGTGGAATATTTAGAAAGTTTATAAAAATGGATATTGGAATAATTGGAGCAGGAGCAGGCGGTATTTTTACTGCTATAAATGCTAAAAACGAAAAAAATAAAATAACTTTAATAGAAAAAAATGACAAAATTGGCAAGAAAATATTTATAACCGGAAAAGGCAGGTGTAATATTACTAATGCCAAATTTTTTGATGAATTTTTGGATAATATTCTTGTAAACAAGAAGTTTATGTATTCGTCATTTACAAATTTTGATAATTATGCTCTTATGGATTATTTGGAAAATAAGGGATTACAACTTACAACCCAAAGAGGAGATAGGGTTTTTCCAAAAAGTGAAAAATCAAATGATGTAATTAAATTTTTTGAAAAACTTATTAAAGAAAAAAATATAGATTTAAAATTAAATGAAAATGTAAATAAAATCTATAAAGACAAAGATTTAAATAAATTTATTGTTCTTACCCAAAACAATTCTTATGAATTTGATAAAGTTGTAATTGCAACAGGAGGTCTTTCATATCCGTTGACAGGTTCAACTGGCGATGGTTATAAATTTGCAAAATATTTTTCTCATAAAATTATTAATACAAAACCGGCTCTTTGTCCAATTAAATTTTTAGATGATGACTTGGATAGCTTAAATGGAATTTCTTTAAAAAATATAAGCTTGAATGCGGAGTGCGAAGATAAAAAAATTAGTGAATTTGGAGAAATGCTAATAGGAAAAAATTTCATAACTGGACCTATTGTTTTAACTATGTCATCACTAATTAATAGAAAAAAAGTCAAAAATATGTATATTGACCTTAAAGCAAGTCTAGATTTTGAAAAATTAGATAATAGGCTTATAAGAGATTTTGAAAATAATTCTAATAAAGATGTAGGAAATATTTTAAAAAAATTATTGCTAAATGCTTTTGTAGATGTAGTTTTAAAAAGATCAGATATAGATTTTCATACAAAAGCAAACCAAATTACAAAAGATGAGAGATTTAGATTAATAAAAGAAATTAAATATTTTCATTTAAAATTTAATGGATTAAGCGAAATAAAAAATGCTATTATAACCTCAGGTGGAGTTGATTGCAAAGAACTTGATCCTAAAAATATGCAATCAAAAATAGTTTCTGGTCTGTATTTTGTTGGGGAAGTTACAGATGTTGATGCTCTTACAGGAGGATATAATTTGCAAATTGCATTTTCACAAGCCTATGCTTGTGCTAAGGATTTAAGGAGGGAAAATGAGTAATTTTATTATAGCTTTAGATGGACCAAGTGGATCAGGAAAAAGCACAATAGCAAATATTTTGGCTAAAAAATTAAAAATTTCATATTTAAATACAGGTTCAATGTATAGGGCAGTAACCTTATTTTTTTTAGAAAATAATATAAAAAAATCAGACAAAATTGATATAGATTTGCTTAGAAAAATTAATATCGACATAAAAGGTGACAAGGTATTTTTAAATGAAAAAGATGTAAGCGAAAAAATTAGAAATAAGGAAGTAACTGAAAATGTATCATGGGTATCATCTATTTTCTTAGTTAGAAAATATTTAGTAGATATGCAAAGAAAAATTTCTCAAAATAAATCAATTATTCTTGATGGAAGAGATATAGGCACTGTAGTTTTTCCTAATGCAAAGTACAAATTTTTTCTAGTAGCATCAAGTGAAGTTAGGGCAAAAAGACGCTATGAGCAAAATGAAATTGATAAATCACTTGAAGAAATTCAAAAAGATATAGAAAAAAGAGATTATTTAGATTCACACAGGGAAATTTCTCCATTAAAAAAAGCAGAAGATGCCATAGAAATAGATTCTTCAAATTTAACAATTGATGAAACTATAGAAGAAATTATAAATAAAATGGACAAAGAAGATGTTTTATAGATTTATATATTTAATATTGAGATTAATAGCAACACCTTTGTTTAGGATAAAAGTACACGGTTATGAAAATATTCCACAAGATAGAAAATTTATTGTTTGTGCAAATCACAAATCTTTTCTTGATCCGGTTTTTGTTGCAATGGCTTTAGATAGGCAGATTCATTTTATAGCAAAAAAAGAATTATTTGAAATACCAATTTTAAAAAATATATTAAAATCTTTAAATGCAATACCAGCTCAAAGAGATGGAAAAGATTTATCGGTTTTAAGAGATTCAATAAAATTAATAAAAACAGGAAAAATTTTAGGAATATTTCCTGAAGGAACAAGAGTTAAGGAAATAAAAAGAGAAAATATAAAAGATGGTGCAGGATATATTGCACTTAAATCAAAAACTGATATATTAACAATAGAAATTATATCTTCTTATAAGCCATTTTGTAAAACAGATTTATACATAAAAAATCTCATACAAATTGAAGATTTTGAAAAATATAAATCAAAAGATGCAATGGAAAAAATTATGGATGAAACTTATGAGAAAATGTATGAAAATCACAAATTTTTAAGAAAGGTTTGAGATGAAAGTAATAGTAGCAAAAAATTCTGGCTTTTGTAATGGAGTTAGAAGAAGTGTTGACCTTGCAAATAAAGCAAGCGAAAAAAATATAAAAACATATACACTAGGGCCTTTGGTTCACAATCCAACTCAAGTTAAAATGCTTGAAAAAAAAGGCGCAAGTGTGGTAGATGAAAATGAAGTTTTAAAAATAAAAAATTCACAAATAGTAATAAGAAGCCATGGAGTAAGTGAAAAACTAAAAGAAAATCTTAAAAATAATTCTAATGAAGTTGTTGATGCAACTTGCCCAGTTCTTTTAAATATTTACAAAAAAATAATTGAAAAAGAAAAAGAAGGATACACCGTAGTAATTATTGGAGATAAAGAACATCCAGAAATAAAAGCTATGGCATCTTACGTAAATAATGGTATAATAATAAAAGATGAGACTGAAGCAAAAAATATTACAAATATGTCAAAACTTTATGTTGTTAGTCAAACAACAAACAGAATTGATTTTTTTGAGAATATTGCTCATGAGTTAGAGAAGACGAATGATGATGTAGTAATAGAAAATACAATCTGCAATGCTACAAGATTAAGGCAAGAAGCATGTAAGAGCCTATCAAAAGAAGTTGATTGTATGATTGTTGTTGGTGGTTTTAATAGTTCGAATACAAACAAGCTTTATCAAATAGCACAAAAGTATTGTGAGAATGTTCAAAGAATAGAAACTGTTAAAGATCTACCTTTGCAAAAGCTCTCAAATTTTAATATAATAGGGGTAATCGCTGGTGCGTCCACACCAGATCAGGTTATCGAGGAGGTAGTTAATAGGATGGATGATTTAACAAATGAAGAATTAATGAACAGCATTGAAGATAGTATGAAAAAAATATATCCTAGAGATGTTGTAAACGGAACAATTATTGATGTGAAAGATGATGAAGTTTTCGTAGACATTCAATATCGTGCAGATGGTATTGTAAAATTAGATGAAATGACTGAAGAACAAAGAGAAAATCCAAAAGATAATTTTGAAATCGGTCAAGAAGTAGAAGTTTATGTTATAAAACTTGATGATGGAGAAGGCAATGTTTCATTATCTACTAGAAGAGTAGAAGGAATGAAAAATTGGAAAAACCTTAGAGAAGCTTACGAAAATGACCAAACTGTTGAAGGTGATGTAACAGGAGCAAACAAAGGTGGTCTTACAGCTAAAGTTATGGGAATCAATGGATTTGTTCCTGCAAGCCAAATAGCTCCATATTTTGTTAAAAACTTCAAAAAATTTGTTGGAGAACATTGGGATCTTAAAATCATTTCAATAGATGAGAGAAAAAATCGTCTAGTTTTATCAAGAAAAGACATTGTTGAAGAAAAACTTGATGAACAATGGGATGAATTAGAAGAAGGGCAAGTTATAACAGGAAAAGTTGCAAGACTTACAGATTTTGGTGCTTTCATTGAAATAGGAAGTCTTGATGGATTACTTCACGTATCTGATATAGCTTGGACAAGAGTAGAACATCCAAAGGATGTTTTAAATATCGGCGATGATATTGAAGTTAAAATTTTAAAATTAAACAAAGAAAAAAATAGAATTTCACTTGGAAGAAAACAACTTCTTGAAAAACCATTTGCAGAATTTACAAATGAACATGAAGTTGGAGATGTTATAACAGGAAAAGTTGTAAATCTTTTAGACTTTGGTGCTTTCGTTGAAGTTAGCGAAGGAGTTGAAGGATTAATTCACGTTTCTGAAATTTCATGGGATCATGTTGAAAAACCATCAGATGAATTAAATGTTGGCGATGAAGTAGAAGTTAAAATTTTAAGCATCGATCCAGAAGAAGAAAAAATTGGTCTTTCAATTAAAGCTTTAAAAGAAGCTCCAGAAAGAACTGAAAGAAAACCAAGAAGAAATAACGAAGAAAACAAAAACAGATCTAATGCTAAAGCTAAAAGAAAAGCTGAAAAGAAAGAAGCAAACAACGAATTTGGCGATAATGATTTAAATAATAACATTGGATTTGCTATAGAAGAAGTACTATCAGGTATAGAAATAGAAGACGAAGATTCTACTGAAGAATAATATCTGATAAATTACAATTATACAAAAAAGAGATGGTCTAGATCATCTCTTTTTTAGCTGTAAGGAGATATATGCAATTAAAAAATAATGAAAAATATAAGAATTATTTTGAAAATAAAAAATATAATATAACAACCTTTGGTTGTCAGATGAATGAACATGATTCTGAAAGAATTTCTTATATATTAGAAGATTTAGGTTATACAAAAACTGATGATAGAAATGATGCTGATTTTATTTTATTTAACACATGTCTTGTAAGAGAGAATGCTGAATTAAAACTTTATGGTCAAGTATCAAGTTTAAAAAAATTAAAAGAAGAAAATCCTGAAAAAATTATAGCAGTATCAGGTTGTATGATGCAAACTAGCGTTGCTAGAGAAGTTATAGAGAAAAAACATAAAGAAGTTGATATAATTTTTGGAACTAAAAATATAAATTCTTTGCCAGATCTTTTATTTAAATATTTAGAAACAGGCGAAAGAGTAATTGATGTTTCAGAAGATAATGTAAAAGATGATTACGTAAATTATAATAGCAAAAATAATTTTCAAGCTTATGTAAATATAATGAGAGGCTGCGATAATTTCTGTTCATATTGTATAGTTCCTCAATCAAGGGGAAGAGAAGAAAGTAGAAGACCATCTCACATTATTGAAGAAATTGAAAATTTAGTTAAAAATGGCTATAAAGAAATCACACTTTTAGGACAAAATGTAAATTCTTATGGAAACAAATCAGACTTTAATGTAACTTTTCCAGAACTTTTAGAAAAATGTGCAAAAATTGAAGGAGTTGAAAGATTAAGATTTACAACAAGTCATCCAAAAGACTTATCTGATGATTTAATTAGAGTTATTAAAGAAAATGATAATATATGTAATTATTTTCATCTCCCTATGCAATCAGGTTCTGACAAAGTTCTTAAAGATATGAATAGAAAATATAATAAAGAGCAATATTTAGAAAAAGCTAGAAAATTAAAAGAAGATATTCCTGGTATTGCAATTTCTACGGATATTATTGTAGGTTATCCTACTGAAACAGAAGAAGATTTTCAAGAAACTTTAGATGTTTGTAGAAAAGTAGGATTTGATACTGCTTTTACTTTTAAATATTCTCCAAGACCTAAAACAAAAGCTGCTAAATTAGAACCAATTGATGATAAAATTGTTCAAGATAGGTTTGATAGATTACTGGATACTCTTTATCCAATATTTAATGAAAAAAATAAGGAATATGTAGGTAAAGTTGTTGAAGTCTTGTTAGAATCTGAAAGTAAAAATAATAAAAATGTATTAACAGGCAGGACAGATACTTTTAAATTAGTTCATGTTAAAGCGGATAAAAATTTAATAGGGCAAATCGTAAAAGTAAAAATCACAGATAACACTTCATTTACAATATCAGGAGAACTAGTCCAAGATTAAATATTAAGAAAGAAGGCACTATGAAAGCTTATGTAGTAAAAGCAAAAGCTAAACTTGGGAAATTACCTAGTAAAGAAATTTGTAGAGATTTGTTGTATGAAGATAGTTTGGAAAGAAAATTAGATATTATTAGAGCAAATAAAAGTGAAATACCTAATATTTACTCTAAAAAAGATGTGGAAATTTTTCTTTCCAATAGCTTATACGACGATTTAAATTCATTTTTGAAATTTCTTAAAGGAGAAGAGAAAAATTTCTTTATAAAATATATTTCAAAATTCGAACTACAATTAATTCAATTAATTGTTCAGGCGATTTTAAATGAGCATTTGAAAGACAGTTTAGATATTATAAAAAGAGAAAAATTTTCTCAAAATATAAATGTATCAAAAGATGATGATTTTCAAACTTTTGTAGAAAAATCTAAGTCAACTAGGTACTATAGAACTCTTTATCCGTTTTTAAATGAAAATATGCAAAAAGATTCTATAATTTTTCTAATATCTAATTCATTAAATAAATTTTATTATAGAGACCTTTTAGAAGAAACTAAAAAACTTCCAAAAAATCTTGGCAAGGAGCTTAGAGAATTTATAGGTAATGAAATTGATATTTTTAATATTGAAATGTTATTTAGGTTAAAAAACTACTTTATTTTAAATGATTATGAAATATTTAATTATTTAATTGAAGGAGGCAAATATCTAAAAACAGAAGATTTGAAAAAATTATCAAAATTAAGTCTAGATAAAGTTAAGGAAAAAATATTAGGAAGTCCTTATAATTCATTATTTAATAATTCCTCTAATTTCTATAAGGCAAAGCAAGATTTATTGAGTGATAATTCAAAAAGATTAAATAATTCAAAATATGATTTACTAAAATTAATTTATATAGTTGATATGATGGAAATTTCTAATAAAAATATCATAAGTATGCTTGAATTTGATGAAACTTTTGATAAGGATGAAAAGAAGCATTATATAATAAAGAGGTGATAAAATGGCTGTTGAAAAAATGCACTTAGTTAATATAATGGCAAAACTTGAAAATTTAGATGATTTTCTTGATGATTTAATTAACATTGATGAATTCGATCAAGTTGATGCTTTTAGACAAGTACAAAACAGAGAGTTTTCTATAAAAGCTAGCGAAGAAAATATCGATAAAACTGAAGATTTTAATGAGCTAGATAGCTTTGAAAAAATAGATTCTACTTTTATAAAAAATCTTGAAGATATTAAAGAATTTTTGAATTTAGAAGATTCCGATAATGGAAAAAGAATTAATGATGAAAAACTTAAAAATTTGCTAAAAATGCTTGAAGATAATATAGAAAAGAAAAAAGAATTAGAAGAAAGAAACAAAAAGCTTGAAGAATATATAAATAACTTACAAGCACTTGAAAATGAAGAAATAAATATAAATAAAATAACAAATTTAAATTATTTTAATTATAGATTGGGAGAAGTTAGTAAAGACGGTAGGTTTATATTAAAAAATAATTACGAATCGATACCATCATTAATTATCCATCTACAAAAAAATGATCCAAATATAAAAACTAATAAAGAAGCTTTAAAAAGTATTTATAGTATTGATGATGAAACGACAAAATTAAGAAATGATACTGATGTAATACTAAAAAATGAAAAAGAGAATGTTAATAAAGTTAGTCTTGAACTAAACAAAAATTATGATTCAAAAACTAAGGATGATTCCAATAAAATTTATGATGATATTTTAAAAGAAGCGGATTATAAGAAAAAAGAAATAGAAGAATTTTACGAAGAGCAAAAATTAGAAAGTAAAAAAGTTTTTAATGAAAAGAAAGATAAGTTAGTAAAAGAATTCTTTGAAAAGATTATTGACTAGAAGGCAGGTTTTATGAAATTATTGGAAAAATTAGGATTTAAAGATAAGAATGAAAATAATATAAACCAATCTATTGAAAGTGGGAATGAAGATTATCTTTTAGTTTATCCAAAAAGTGTTGAAGATGAAGTAAATAGAACAATTTCATCTTTGGGTTTTATTGATAAGGATATTCCAGAAAATAAAAGTTTAGAAGAAATAAAAAAAGAATACCAAGAAAATAAAATTGAGCTTAAAAAGATAAATGAAAATCTAGAAAAAATCAAAATTGATAATATAGATGAATTGAAAAACCTTCCAAAGACTATAGATTTTTATAAGAAGTCTTCTAAAATAAAAGATAAAATGTTAAAAGGTAGAAAGTATTTTTATCTTTCAGGTTGGGTACCAGAATCAAAATTACAAGTTGTAAAAAATTCTGTAGAGAAATATGAAGACAGTTTGGTAGATCAAAAAAAAATAGCCAGACAATAGCAAACCCACCAACTAAATTAAAAAATAATCAACTAACCAGGCCCTTTGAGTTTTTGGTTAATATGTATGGAGCACCAAACTACAATGAAATAGATCCTACAGGATTTTTCGCAATAACTTATATGCTTTTGTATGGAATGATGTTTGGTGATCTAGGACAGGGATTAATTTTTATATTGGCTAGTTTTCTAGTAGAAAAGAAAAATAAAATATTTGGTCAATTAGTAAGAAGAATAGGATTTTCTGCTTGCTTTTTTGGCATAATGTATGGATCATTTTTTGGAATTGAAGATTTAATACCAACATTATTAATTAAACCATTTGATAATATTTTAAAAGTCTTAGTTGCTTCAGTTGCCTTTGGAGTTATTCTAATTCTTATATCCTATATCTTAGGAATTTATAATAAACTTCACAAGCAAAAAGATTTAGAAGAAGGAGTTTTTGGGAAAGAAGGTATAGCAGGATTAATTATGATGATTTCATTTATTTTAATCATTTTAAATATTGTAAAAATTAATCCATTGCCAATGAAATTTTCAATAACTTTACTTGTATTATCAATTATATTGATGATATTTAAACAACCAATTTCTAGAAAAATGTTAGGAATTAATCCAATATATGATCAATCTTCTGCTGATTATTATATAGAAAGCTCATTTTCTATAATTGAAGCTTTGCTTTCTGTATTTTCAAATCTTGTTTCTTTTACAAGAGTAGGTGCGTTTGCTATAAACCACGTCGGTTTATACATGGCATTTGAAGTTATGAGTAAGCTTGTTGGCGGAGGAATTATAGGAATTATTATTTTAATATTTGGAAATATTTTAATAATAGGACTTGAAGGAATGATTGTATTTATTCAAGGTTTAAGATTAGAATTTTATGAAATGTTTAGTAAATATTATAAGGGAGATGGACAAAAATTTAGTCCAATAAGTAAATTATAAGGAGAAAATAATGATTTTAATTTCAATATTAGCATTAGCATGCGTTGTTATAACAATTTATTCAGGTTTATATCTATTAAAAAATAATGAAGATAGCTCAAAAGAAAAAATAAGAAAAGCTTTAAAAATAAATTTATCTACATTTATACCAATAATGGTTATGATTTTGGTTTTAGTTTTACCAAACGGTGTTAAAGCAGCTACAGCTGGAAGTGCTAGTGAAACAGCAAGTGGATTGAAATATATTGGTGCAGCCTTATCAACAGGTCTTGCAACAATAGGAACAGGATATGCAGTAGGTCAAGTAGGCTCAGCAGCTCTTGGAGCAATTTCAGAAGATGCATCAATTCTTGGAAGAACAATAATTTTCGTAGGACTTGCTGAAGGTATTGCAATCTTTGGTGTAATTATTTCTATAATGATTTTATTTGCTTAAAATGAAAGCAAAAGTAATTACAAATGACTTATCTTTTCTTCTTGGCTTTAGGCTTGGAGGAATTGATGGTTTGATTTTAGAAAATGAAGAAGAAATATCTTATAATTTTAAAAATTTTACAAAAGAAAAAGACTTAGCTTTAATTATATTTTCAAAATATTGCTATGAAAAAATAAAAGATGAGGTAGAAAATTATAGGGTAGAAAATGCTACTCCTTTAGTAGTAGTTTTAGATTAGTAAAGGAGACTTAAATGCTAGATTTAAGTGCAAAAATTTCAAGCTTTAGGAAGATGGTTTGGTCAAATGAAAAAAGAAAAAGCGAAAAAGAATTATATAATTCAACAGACTTTTCTTCAAAAACTTTAAATGAAATTAAGGATAACTTAGATAAAAATTATAAGCTTTATATAGAAAAAAGAAAAGAATTTGCCAATGCAAGAAAAAATGAAAAAATTGCAAATATTTCTCAAAATAAAAAAACTTCATATAACAAATTCAAAGAATCTTTGCTTGATGAATTAATTGAAGAAATTAAAGATGAGTTAAAAAATTATTCAAATAGTAATGAATATAAGAAAAAACTTGCAATAAGGGCAAATGAAATATATAAGAATTTATCAGAAAATGATAAAAATTTGATTTTATGTGTAAAAAAATCTGACCAAGAATTATTTGATTTTAAAACAGAAGAAATGGATGATTCAAAAATAGGTGGCTTTATTATAAAAAATAAAGATTTAACTTATCAATATGATTATTCCTTAGAAAAAAAATTAGATAATTATAAATATGAAATAGGAAGCAAATTTTATAAAATAATTTCTGATGAATTTGAAAAAGAAATGGAGGATAAGAATGACTCCAACAATTAAATCTATAAATGGTCCAGTAATAAAGGCTAGAAATGCGTCAGATTTAAAAATAAGAGAGATGGTAACTGTAGGTAAACTTAAACTTATTGGAGAAGTTGTTTCAATAGATGGGGATTATGCAATAATTCAAGTTTACGAAGATACATCAGGTTTGAAAATAAATGACGAAATAATAAAAACAAATAGACCCTTATCAGTAAGACTTGGCCCTGGGATGATTGGAAATATGTTTGATGGAATCCAAAGACCGCTAGATAAAATTGCTTTAAATCATGGCTCTTTTATTCCATCAGGACTTGGGCTTTCAAATCTTGATGAAGAGAAAAAATGGGATGTAAAAATCAAAGTAAAAGTTGGCGATAAAATAAAAAAAGGTCAAATATATGCAACTATTGATGAAAGTCCAATAATTGAACATAGGCTAATGTCAAATTTTGATGGAGAAATTGTAGAAGTTTTAGATGATGGAAAATATTGTATTGAAGATACAATTGTAAAAGTTAAAACTATAGAAAAAATTGAAGAATTAAAATTGTATCAATATTGGCCTGTAAGAGTTCAAAGACCAGTTAAAAGAAATAAACCTTTAAGTGAACTTTTACTTACTGGTCAAAGAGTTTTGGATATATTTTTTCCTGTTGCAAAGGGAGGAACAGTTGCAATTCCTGGAGGATTTGGAACAGGAAAGACTATGCTTCAACACCAATTAGCTCAATATTCTAATGCAGATATAATTATTTATATTGGTTGTGGAGAACGTGGTAACGAAATGACTCAAGTTCTCGAAGATTTTCCTAATCTTATTGATCCTAATACAGGCAGAGGATTAATGGAGCGAACAATTCTTATTGCAAATACTTCAAATATGCCTGTAGCTGCAAGAGAGGCGAGTATTTACACAGGAATAACTATGGCTGAATATTTTAGAGATATGGGCTATGATGTTGCTTTGATGGCAGATTCTACATCAAGATGGGCAGAAGCTTTAAGAGAAATTTCTGCAAGACTTGAAGAAATTCCAGCGGAGGAAGGATACCCAGCTTATCTTGGCTCACGACTTTCACAATTTTATGAAAGAGCAGGCGATTTTATAAATTTAAATGGAAGTCATGGTTCTGTTACTCTTATTGGAGCAGTTTCTCCAACAGGTGGAGATTTT
>NZ_KV808719.1:27351-119534 GCF_001812365.1 Anaerococcus sp. HMSC065G05 | reverse complement strand
TTTTCTGAGCCCGTAACAGAAAACACTAGAAGAAGTGTAAATGTATTTTTGGGACTTGATAAAAATCTTGCTTATTCAAGACATTATCCTGCTATAAATTGGTTAAATTCATATTCAAATTATCTAAATCAAATGGCAAATTATTATGAAAATATTAGTGGGGAAGATATAGTTTCTTTAAGAAATAAAATGATGGAAATTTTAACTGAGGAAGACAAATTGCAATCAATAGTAATGCTGGTAGGAAAAGATTCCCTATCAGATAAGCAAAAAAATCTTTTGGATGTAGCAAGTATGATTAAAATTGCTTTTCTTCAACAAAATGCCTTTAATGATACCGATAAATATGTTCCATTAAATAAGCAAATTCAAATGCTAAAAGTTATAGAAAATTATTATAATATTTCAAAAAATTTAATCGAAGAAGGAATATCTTATAAAAATATTTACGATAAAACATTAATATCCAAAATTAATTCAATGAAATATGATATTAAAAATGATGAAATTGAAAAATTTGCATCACTAAATAACAATATTCAATCATATTTTCAAAGTGTGAAAGAAGGTAATAAATGAAAAAGCAATATACAAAAATCAAAAAAATTGAGGCCTCAATTATTGAACTTGATAAGGTAGAAGATATTGCTTACAATGCTGTGGTAAAAGTAAACACTTTGGGAGAAAATTTTATTGGTCAAGTTGTAAAAATTGATGATGATACAGTTACAGTAGAAGTTTTTGGAAATACACAAGATTTTTCCTTAAATGATATTGTTGTAGAATTTGAGGAAAAACCTTTAGAAATTCCTTTAAACGAATCTATTTTGGGAAGAACTTTTAATGGGATTGCAAGACCAATTGATGATGGTGGAGAAATTTATTCTGATAAATTTTATTCGGTTGAAGGAAATCCTCTAAATCCTGTTTCTAGAGAATATCCAAGAAATTTTATCCAAACAGGAATTTCATCAATAGATATTCTTACGACATTAATTCGTGGACAAAAACTTCCAATTTTTTCTGGATCAGGAATGCCACACAACGAAATCGCAGCCCAAATTGTAAGGCAAGCAAAATTAAAAACTGAAGAGGATTTTTGTTTTGTTTTTGCTGCTATGGGAATTAAAAAAGATGAAGCTATGTTTTTTGAAGATGCTTTTACCAAAGCAGGAGTTAAAGATAAGGTAGTAATGTATGAAAATTTGGCAGATGATCCAATTATGGAAAGATTAATTACACCAAAATGTGCCCTTACAGCTGCTGAATATTTGGCTTTTGAAAAAAATAAACACGTTTTGGTAATAATTACAGACATTACATCTTATGCAGAAGCTCTTCGTGAAGTGTCTTCAATTAGACAAGAAGTTCCTTCTCGTAAAGGCTATCCTGGATATTTATATTCAGATCTTGCAAGCTTATATGAAAGAGCTGGTATGATTGATGGAGTTAATGGTTCTGTAACTTTAATTCCAATTTTGACAATGCCAAACGATGATATTACTCATCCAATCCCAGATTTAACAGGATATATTACAGAAGGACAAATTGTAATTGATAGAAGCTTAGATCAAAAAGGAATTTATCCTCCAATAAATATTCTTCCTTCTTTATCAAGACTTATGAAAGATGGAATTGGAGAAGGCTTTACAAGAAGTGATCATGATGATTTGATGAATCAGCTTTACGAATCTTATTCAAAAGTTCAAGAAATTAGAAATATTTCTCAAATAGTTGGAGAAGATGACTTATCAGATTTGGATAAAAAATATTTGGATTTTGGTAAAAATTTTGAAAATAGATTTTTAAGCCAAGATTCTTATGAAAATAGGAGTTTGGAAGATTCTTTGGATTTGGGATGGGATATTTTAAAAATTTTACCAATTGAAGAAATTCACAGGGTAAGCAAGGAAAATAAGGAAAAATATTTGGGAGCTAAATATGACTGAAACAAAATTTGCCCCAACTAAGGCAAATTTGATGAAGGCAAAAAATCAATTAAGCCTAATCAATGAAGGTTATGATATTCTTGATAAAAAAAGAAAAGCTTTGATAGGTCAATATAATGCAAAAATAAATCAAAGAAATGAATTGAATAAAATTGTTAATTCTTGCATTAAAGATGTTAAAAAAAATATAAAAAAAGCAATTGTAACAACGGGGGAAGATAGGTTAAAATCGATAGCCTTATCAGTTCCCCTAGATGAATCCATTACTTTGAAAGAAAAAAAGTTTATGCAAACAAAAATTTTTGAAATTGATTTTGATTTAAAAAAATTGGACTTATCGTATTCATTAAATTTGACTAATTCTTTATTTGATGAGGCTCTTTTGTCATTGAATGATTTAAAAGAAAAAGTATATAAACTTGCAGAGCTTGATACAACTATTAAAAATTTGGATACAGAAATAAAAAAGACATCCAAAAAAGTAAATTCATTAGAAAAAGTTCAAATTCCAAATTATAAGGCTATAATTAAATCAATTTCTAGCCAAATTGAAGAGAGAGAAAGAGAAGAATTTTCTAAAACAAAAATGATTAAAGACAAAAAAATTAATAAGTAAAAGATAGGTGCTTATGTCATCTATCTTTTTTTATTGGGTATATTTTTAATAGAGTGATTAGGAGGGATTTATGGAAGATATAAAAAATGAAGTGAAAAAGGCTTGTTTGGAAATTCTTGAAAAATCTAAGGCAAAAGCGGGAGATGTTTTTATTCTTGGAGGTTCATCTTCTGAAATTTTGGGATATAAAATAGGAACGCAATCGAGCGGAGAAGTTGGAGAGGAAGTTGTTAAAACTTTACTTGAAATTTTAAATGAGAAAAAAATTTATCTTGGTGTTGGCGGATGTGAGCATATAAATAGGGCGATTGTTGTTGAAAGAGAGCTTGCTTTTAGGGATAGATATGAAATTGTATCTGTTGTTCCTCAAATACACGCAGGAGGTTCTTTTGCAACTGCTGCTTATAAATATTTTAAAGATCCTGTTGTAATTGAACATATAAGTGGAGATTTTGGTATGGATATTGGAGATGCAAATATAGGGATGCATATAAAATTTGTCCAAGTTCCTCTTAGATTAGAAATTAAAAATATTGGAAACGCTCATTTGACTGCTTTAAAATCTAGACCAAAATTGATTGGAGGAATTAGGGCAAGATACGAATAAAAAAATCCTTGCAAATTAATTTTTGCAAGGATTTTTTTATTTATTCTCAGATAAATTTATATTTTTATTAGGTGTATTTTTAAATTTTATAGTTTCGTAATAACTTGTATCTTCAATATCATAAGATGATTTTTGCATTGATGCTGATAGGGCAAGTCCTATATTTATAAAACAAATTAGTAAGAATGTTCCACCTGATGAAAAAAATGGGAGGGGAATTCCTGTTACGGGCATAAGTCCTATAGTCATTGCCACATTTTCAAAAATATGGACAAAAAACATTGCACAGATACCAGCAACCATTAAAGAAATAAAGGAATTTCTTGATTTTTTGCTTATTGTTAAAAGTCTATAAATCATTATTACAAAGGCAATTAACATTAGTATAGCACCAATAAATCCTAATTCTTCTGCAAGAACTGAGAATATAAAATCACTTTCTTTTTCTGGGATATAACCATATTGTGCTTGAGTTCCTTGCATAAATCCTCTACCTGATAACATTCCTGAGGCAATAGCAATTAAACCTTGTTGTTGTTGCCATCCACTTCCTGATGTATCTCTTGATGGGTCTAAAAAATCGTGAATTCTATCAGCCTTGTAGCCTTTTAGATTTAATAATAAAAACAAAGCTCCCAAAACTGCCACAGCTAAAAGCCCAACAATCCATTTCCAAGAAAGTCCAGCCAAAAAAAGCATTACAGCTATAAAGAAAATATAAACCATGGCTGTACCAAAATCTGGTTGTAACAAAATAAAAACTATTGGCAAAAATGCAAAAACTAAAGTTTTTATCAATCTTGATGGATTGTTAATTTCGTCCTTATATTTTTCTAAATATGCTGCTAAGGCAAAAATAATTCCTATTTTTGTAATTTCTGATGGTTGGATTTGAACAGGTCCAATAATTAGCCAAGAATTTGAACCCCATCTTTCAGCGCCTTGTCCTAAAAAATAGTTAAAATCAAAAGCAATAGAGAAACTCCATAAACTGGGTAAGCTGCTTTTTTTAAAACATCTAGATCCATTGTACAAATAAGTATTATAAAAGAAAATCCTAAAATACTAGCAATAATTTGGCTTTTAATTTCTGAAAAATTTCCAGAAAAAGCAGAATAAAGGACAAATAGTCCATATATACTCAAAAAAGTTGTGCTCAAAAACAAAAGCCAATCAAATTTTTTGAATTCTTTTTTCTTTATATTAAACATTTAATCACTCCAATTCAAAAATAATTATATAATAGACAGAAAATTTCTTCAATTAATATTTTTATATTTAAGGGTATAATGATAAAACGATAAAGAGGTGATAATTATTTTAAACAAAAGTGAAATTAATGAAGTTGTCGATAGATTAGATCAAATGTATCCGAATTTAGATAAAAGTTTTTTAGATTTTACAACGCCATTTGAGCTTTTAATTGCAACAATTTTGTCTGCTCAATGCACAGATGTTAGGGTAAATAAAGTTACAAGCAATATGTTTAAATTCGCAAATACTCCAGAAGATTTTTCGAATATGGATATAAAAGAAATTGAATCTTATATAAAAACTTGTGGTTTATATAAAAATAAGGCAAAAAATATAAAAAATGCCTCAATAATGCTTATTAGAGAATTTGATGGAAAAGTTCCAGATAATATGAAAGATTTAACAAAACTTCCAGGTGTTGGAAGAAAAACTGCCAATGTCGTAATGAGCAATGCTTTTGGCATTGATGCAATAGCAGTAGATACTCATGTTCAAAGAGTTTCAAATAGAATTGGACTTGCAGCTAGTAAAGATGTTTTGAATACAGAAAAAGATTTAAGAAAAAATTTGCCGAAAGAAAAATGGTCAAAACTTCATCATCAAATAATTGCTCATGGAAGAAAAATTTGTAAGGCAAGAAATCCCTTATGTGAAGAATGTGATTTAAGAGATTTATGCGAAGATTATAAGGAGATAAGATGATAAAATTATTTGCAATGGACTTGGATGGAACAAGTCTTGACAATAATTCAATTTTAAGAAAAGAAACAATAGATGCCCTAAAAAAATTAGATGAAAATGGAATTAAATTTGTATTTACATCAGGCAGAGCTATGCCTTCAGTTAGATATTTAATGTCTTTGACAGGCATTGATAATCCATTTGTTACAAACAATGGAGCACTTGCTATGATAAATAAAGAAAAACCAATATACACAAAAGGAATTGATGATAAAAAAATCAAAGAGCTTATAAATTTTAGCGAAAACAATGAGCTTTCCTATCAATTTTATGACGTAGATACATACTATTCAAATAGAATTAGACCAGAAAGATTTAATCATTTGAAAAAAGATAGCCAGTACGGAATGAATTATCAAGTGAATTTTTCATTTTCAACAAATCCATTAAAAGAATTAAATAATAGAAAAAATACTGCCTTAAAATTTCAAATTTTTCCAGATGTAGAAAAAAAAGAAGAAAAGATTATGGTCTTAGAAAAAGTTAAAGAGTTAGACCTTTATGCTACAAGCTCAAATGATAAAGTTATTGAGATTATGGAAAAAAATGTAAACAAGTTTAATGGAATAAGTGAGATAGGAAGTTTTCTGGGTATAAATAAAGATGAGATTGCAGCAATTGGCGATCAAGATAATGACATTCCCATGTTAGAAAATTCAATCCTATCATTTGCTATGGGAAATTCTATTGAAAAGGTAAAGGAAGTTTGCGACTATACTGTTTCAACAAATGAAAATTTTGGCTTAGTTGAGGCAATAAATATAGTATTGGAGAAAAATTCTCATGTTTAATATAGTTTTAATTTCACCAGAACATCCTGGAAATGTAGGAAATATTTCAAGAACCTGTGTATTAACCGAATCAAGACTCCATTTAATAAGACCATTTAAATTTGATTTTTCAGATAAAAGTTTAAAAAAAGCAGGAATTGATTATTGGGATAAACTTGATTTAGTAGTTCACGACTCAATGGAAGAATTTTTGGAATATATAAATGGGAAAAATATTTATCTTATTGAAACTGGTAGTGATAAAAATTATGCAGATATTTCTTACAAAGATGGGGATTATTTGATTTTTGGTAGGGAAAAAGAAGGGATTGATAAAAAAATAATAGAAAAATTTAAAGATAGAGTTTATACAATTCCAATGACAAAAAATATGGATAGGTCACTTAATTTAGCCAATTCAGTTGCGATAGTTTTATATGAAGGTCTTAGGCAAAATGATTTTTTAATTAATAGAGGTGATTAAATGTTTGATGTAATTATTATAGGAGCAGGCCCTGCGGGACTTACAGCAGGTCTTTATGCAGGTAGAGCAAAATTAAAAACATTAATTTTAGAAAAAGATATAGCAGGTGGACAAATTGCTACAACAGAACATGTAGAAAATTATCCAGGATCAATAAAAGATGCTGGTGGACTTGCCTTATCTGACAGAATGGAAGAACAAGCCAAACAGTTTTGCGATATAAAATATCAAGAAGTAACAAAAGTTGAACTTTTGGGCGATGTTAAAAAAGTTTATACAAAAGATGAAGTTTATGAAACAAAAGTTGTAATCCTTTCAACAGGAGCAAGCCATAGAAAATTAAATGTAAAAGGCGAAAAAGAATTTGCAAATCTTGGAGTTTCATATTGTTCAACTTGTGATGGTCCATTTTATCAAGGACTTGATATTTATGTAGTAGGCGGTGGAGAAGCTGCCCTTGAAGAAGCCTTGTATCTTACAAAATTTGGAAAAAGTATAACAATAATTCACAGAAGAGAAGGGCTTAGAGCAAGTCAAACTGTAATTGATAGATGTAAAGATAATGAAAAAATTTCTTTCTTATTAAATTACACAGTTGAAGAAATAAAAGGAGATAGCGAAGTAAAAGAATTAGTTTTGAAAAATACACAAACTAATGAATTAAAAACAATAAAAAATGATGACGATAGTCCAATTGGAGTTTTTGTCTATATAGGAAATGTTCCACAAACAGATTTGTTTAAAGACCAAGTTGAATTAGAAAATGGATATATTCCAACAGATGAGGATATGAAAACTAATGTTAAAGGAGTATTTGCAGTTGGAGATACTAGAGTCAAAAAAATTAGGCAAATGGTAACAGCTGCAAGTGATGGATGTATTGCTAGCGAAATGGCAAACAAGTATATTGAAAATGGTAATTGGTAGAATTAACTTGACAAAAAAACGTCAATTAGTAAAATAATTATTGTAAAACACATTGAAAAAGCACTTAGGAGGAAATAATGACAACAAAAGTAGCTATTAATGGATTTGGAAGAATAGGACGTCTTACACTAAGAAGAATTTCTGAAGTAGAAGAAAATATTGAAGTAGTAGCAATCAATGACCTTATTGATAAAAAAGGTTTATTATATGCATTTAAATATGATACTGCTCAAGGAAGATTTAACGGAGATGCTGAATTAACAGATGATGGATTTAAAATCAATGGCAAAGAAATCAAAGTTTTTGCTGAAAGAAATCCAGAAGATTTACCTTGGAAAGAATTAGGTGTAGATATAGTGCTTGAATGTACAGGATTCTTTACAGAAAAAGAAAAAGCAGAAGCACACATCAAAGCTGGAGCTAAAAAAGTTCTTATTTCTGCACCAGGAAAAGGAGATTTAAAAACAATAGTATTTGGAGTAAATCATGAAATACTTGATGGATCTGAAACTGTAGTTTCTGGAGCAAGCTGTACAACAAACTGCTTAGCACCAATGGTTAACGTTCTAAAAAATGAATTTGGATTTGTTTCAGGACAAATGTCAACAATCCATGCTTATACAGCTACACAAGCTATTCAAGATACACCAGCTTCTAAAAAAGATTTAAGAGGTGGTAGAGCTGCAGCACAAAATACAATTCCTGCATCAACAGGAGCAGCAAAGGCTGTAGGAAAAGTACTTCCAGAAGTAGAAGGAAAAATTGACGGTTCTGCATTGAGAGTTCCAACAATTACAGGATCTATTACAGAACTATACTCAGTATTAGAAAAGAAAGTTACAGTAGAAGAAGTTAATGCAGCAATGAAAAAATACTCATCAGATGCATTTGCTTACACAGAAGATGATATTGTATCAAGCGATATAATAGGTTATCCAGCAGGTTCAATATTTGATTCTCAACTTACAAAAATAGTTGAAGGAACAGATGGAACTCAAGTTGTTAAAACTGTTGCATGGTATGACAATGAAATGGGATACGTATCTAACCTAGTTAGAACACTTGATTACTTAGCAAATCTTTAAGAGTTAAACAGGCGAGATATTATTCTCGCCTTTTTTAGAGGAGAATTATGAATAAAAAAACTGTAAAAGACTTAAATGTTGAAGGCAAAAAAGTTTTAGTAAGAGTAGACTTTAACGTTCCTTTATCAAAAGACGGAAATCATACAATTTCTGATGATACAAGAATAAAAGCTGCCCTTCCAACAATTGACTACCTATTAGAAAATAATGCAAAAGTTATTTTGATGAGTCATTTGGGAAGACCAAAAGGAGAAGCAAATCCAGAATTTTCATTAAAACCAGTAGCAGAGTGGTTAGAAAATCACTATGGAGAAAAATTCCACTTTTTACCATCAGATGTAGTAGTTGATGAAAAAGTAAAAGAAGAAGTAAAAAAGCTTGAAAATGGAAATCTTGCTTTACTTGAAAATACAAGATATGTAAAAGGTGAAACAAAAAATGACCCAGAATTTGCAAAAGAATTATCATCACTTGCTGATTTGTTTGTAAATGATGCTTTTGGAACAAGCCATAGAGCTCACGCTTCTAACGTTGGAGTTGCAAATAATCTTGAAAGTGCTGTAGGATTTTTAATTCAAAAAGAAATAGAAATAATGGGCAAAGCTTTGGAAAATCCTGAAAAACCATTTGTTTCAATCCTAGGTGGAGCAAAAGTTTCAGATAAGATTGGCGTAATAGAAAATTTAATTTCAAAAGTTGATTATATTTTAATCGGCGGAGGAATGGCTTATACTTTCTTAAAAGCACAAGGAAAAGAAATAGGAAAATCACTTCTTGAAGAAGACAAGATGGATTTGTCTTTAGAATTAATTAAAAAAGCTGAAGCTAACAATGTAAAAATACTTTTACCAAAAGATGTAGTTATTGCTGATGAAATAAAAGAAGATGCTGAAACTGAAATAGTTGATATTGATAATATCCCACAAGATAAAGAAGCTTTAGATATTGGACCAAAAACTGCAAAAGAATATGCTGATATTATAAAGAAAGCAAAAACAGTTGTGTGGAATGGACCTATGGGAGTATTTGAAGTAAAAGTATTTGCTAATGGAACTAATGAAGTTGCAAAAGCCTTGGCAGATTCTTCTGCAACAACAATAGTAGGTGGTGGAGATAGTGCCCTTGCTATAGAAGAAGCAGGATATAAGGATAAAATTACTCACGTATCAACTGGTGGTGGAGCAAGTCTAGAATTTTTAGAAGGAAAAACTCTACCAGGAATTGATTGTATAGATGAAAAATAAGGAGTAGATATGCGTACACCTGTAATAGTAGGAAATTGGAAAATGAATATGACTCCTAGCGAAGCTAAATCTTTGCTAGAAGAATTAGTTGAACTTGACCTTGATGAAAGCGTAGAAAAAGGTGTTTGTGTACCAGCGATTGACCTTTTACTTGCAAGTGAAATTTTAAAAGATTCAGATATTAAATTTGGTGCTCAAAATATGTACTTTGAAGAAAGTGGAGCTTATACTGGAGAAATTTCTCCAAAAATGTTAAATGACATAAAAGCTGATTACGTAATTTTGGGACACTCTGAAAGACGTGAATATTTTAATGAAGACGATGAACTAATCAACAAAAAAGTCCTTTCAGCACTTGATCATGATATAGTTCCAATTCTTTGTGTTGGCGAAACTTTAGAAGAAAGAGAAGCTAACAAACAAGAAGAAAAAGTTAAAGACCAACTTGAAAAAGACCTTAAAGGAATTGAAGGTAAAGATATAACAAAAGTTATTATTGCTTACGAACCAATCTGGGCTATAGGAACTGGCAAGACTGCATCTGCAGAAGATGCTGATGACATGTGTGCTTTTATTAGAAATTATATAAAAGAAGCATTCTGTGAAGATTGTGCTGGAAAAATTAGAATTCAATATGGTGGCTCAATGAAACCAGCTAATGTTAAAGAATTATTAGCAAAAGAAAATATTGACGGTGGACTAATAGGTGGAGCAAGCCTTAAAGCAAATGATTTTGAACAATTAATTAATCACAAAAAATAAAAATATAAGGAGAATAAGATGAGCTTAATTTCAAGCGTATATGCTAGACAAATTTTAGATTCAAGAGGAAATCCAACAGTAGAAGTTGAAGTAGTAACAGAAGAAGGTGGCTTCGGTAGAGCAAGTGTACCATCAGGTGCATCAACAGGAGAATGGGAAGCAGTTGAACTTAGAGATGGCGACAAAGATTATTATTTAGGAAAATCTGTTCTTAAAGCTGTTAATAACGTAAATGAAATCATAGCTGAAGAATTAGAATTTACTTATGATGTTTCTGATCAAATCGGAATAGATAAAGCAATGATTGAACTTGATGGAACAGAAAATAAAGGAAAATTAGGAGCTAATGCTATTCTTGGAGTTTCTCTTGCAGTAGCAAAAGCTGCAGCAGATGAACAAGGTGTTTCTCTATATAATTATATTGGAGGAGCTAATGCAAAACTTCTTCCTACACCAATGATGAATATTTTAAATGGTGGAGAACACGCTGATAACTCTGTAGATATTCAAGAATTTATGATTTTCCCACTAGGAGCTGAAAGTTTTTCACATGCTTTACAAATGGGCGCAGAAGTATTCCACAGCCTTAAAAAAGTTCTTTCAAACAAAGGCTACAATACAGCTGTAGGAGATGAAGGTGGATTTGCTCCAAACTTAAAATCAAATGAAGAAGCTCTAGAAATTATCTGTGAAGCTATAAAAGAAGCAGGCTATGAACCAGGAAAAGATGTTTATATAGCTATGGACTGTGCATCAAGTGAATTTTACAACAAAGAAGATGGAAAATATCATTTAGATGGAGAAGGCACAGTTAAAACAGAAGATGAAATGATTGATTGGTTAGAAGAATTAGTAGGAAAATATCCAATTATTTCAATCGAAGATGGACTTGATGAAAATGACTGGGAAGGATGGGCAAAACTTACAAAAAGACTTGGAAATAAAGTTCAATTAGTAGGAGATGACCTATTCGTAACAAATACTAAAAAACTTGAAAAAGGAATTAAAGAAGGCGTTGCTAACTCTATCCTTATCAAAGTAAACCAAATAGGTTCTTTAACTGAAACATTAAATGCTATTGAAATGGCAAAAGAAGCAGGATATACTGCAGTTGTTTCTCACAGATCAGGAGAAACTGAAGATACAACAATTTCTGACTTAGTTGTAGCTGTTAATGCTGGACAAATTAAAACTGGAGCTCCATCAAGAACTGATAGAGTTGCAAAATATAATCAACTTCTAAGAATTGAAGATGAATTATTTGATACAGCACAATTTAAAGGACTTAAAGCATTCTATAATATTAATAAATAATATTATTATTTAATAAATAGAGGGGTAAAATAATAGAAAGCCCCTCTTTTTATTGTAAAATTTATATAATTGTGATATTATAAAATAGTATGAAAACGGAGGTGTCAGATGACAACAGTATTATCAGTATTATTGATGATAGCTTCTGTAATTTTGGTTATAGCAGTAACCTTACAAGAACCAAAAACTGATGGGCTTGGAACCTTAGCTGGTCAAGAAACAAACGTATTTGGTAGAAGCGCTCATAAATCAAAAAACGAAATGTTAGATAAGGTTGTAATTTTTGCAGGTGTTGTCTTATTTTTATTAAGCACAATACTTCTTGCAATAAACTAAGGGGTTTAGTAAAGATTTTTAATTTGTAAGGCAAGTTAAGAAGGCTTTCACTAGCCTCTTTTTTAATAGGAGAAAATATGAATTTTAAAGATTTAATTATAAATATAGTAAACGATAAAAATTACAAGCCAATGACTATTGATGAGATGTTAAGATATTTGGATTGTGATAAGTATATAAAAAAAGATGTAAAAAAAATTATTAAAAAACTTGCTAAAGAAAATGAAATCAAAATAAGCTCAAAAAATAAAATTCATCCATTAAGTAATGATGATAAATCACTTATGGGAGAAATTTCACTCGCTCAAGGTGGATATGGATTTTTTATTTCTGATAATAATGAATATATGGATGTTTTTATTTCACAAAATAATTTAAATTCAGCAAATGACAAAGATAGGGTTAAAATTGAAATTATAAAAGAAAAAGAATATGGGAAAAATGCTGAAGGAAAAGTAGTAGAAATCCTTCAAAGAAATACAAGTCAAATTGTTGGACTTTATAAAAAAAATAAGGGATTTGGATTCGTAATAAGCGATAAGGATAACCTATCTTCTGATATTTATATTGATGAAAAATTCTCAAAAAAAGCAAAAAATAACGATAAAGTTGTCTGTGAAATTATAAAATATCCAAAAAATGGCTCTCCAGAAGGAAGAATTGTAGAAGTTTTAGGAAATAAAAATGATTTTAATGTTGATGTTTTATCAATAATAAGATCTTACGGATTAAAAGATAATTTTTCAAAAAAAACAAAAAAAGAAGCTGTTTTTATTGAAAAAGAAGTAGATATTTCAAAACAAAAAGATAGAAAAGATTTAAGAGATTTATTTACAGTTACAATTGATGGTAGGGATTCTAAAGATTTTGATGATGCAATATCTATAGAAAAAGATAAAGAGGATTTTATTTTATATGTTCATATTGCAGATGTAAGCCATTATGTAAAAGAAAATAGTGAAATTGATAAAGAAGCTTATCAAAGAGGAAATTCAACTTATTTATACAATATAGTTTTGCCTATGCTACCAGAGGAATTATCTAATGGAATATGCTCTTTAAATCCAAATGAAAATAGACTTGCTTTAAGTTTAAAAATGAGAATCAATAAATTAGGTAAAGTTGTCGATTATAAAATATATAAGTCCATAATCAAATCTAACTATAGGTTAGTCTACGATGATGTAAATGATTATTTGGATAATAAAGACAAAGTTTATGATGATGAAATTTTGATAGAAAAATTAGAATTATTTGACAAATTATACAAAATTTTAAAAAATAAAAGAGAAAAAAGAGGAGCTATAGATTTTAATTTTACGGAAAGTCAAATTGATGTAAATGAAAAAGGAGATGTTTTAAATATTTCTATTTTTGAAAGAGGTTCTGCAAATAAAATGATAGAGGAATTTATGTTAGTTTCAAATGAAACTATAGCTAGTTTATTTGCTTACATGGATTTTCCATCATTATATAGAATTCATGAAAAGCCAAAAGATGAAAAGGTAGAATCTTTCAAAAATATTTTAAACACCCTAGGCTATAATATTAAGGGAAAAGAACTTCATCCAAAAGATTTCCAAGAAATTTTAAAAGAAGTTTCAGGAAAAGATGATGAAAGTCTTGTAAATATGTTAATGCTTAGGACAATGAGAAAAGCAAAATATGCAAATTATAGGGATATTCATTTTGGTTTAGCAACAAAATATTATACACACTTTACAGCTCCTATAAGAAGGTATCCTGATTTAATTGTTCATAGGCTTGTAAAAGATTTTCTTGATAATAAATTTGAAAATATAAGCCAATCATCATTAGAAAAACAATTAGCAAAAAATGCAGAACACTTATCAATTACAGAAAGAAATAGTGAAGAATGTGAAAGAGATGTAGAAGATTTATATAAGTGTAAATATATGAAAAAATATATTGGAGAGAAATTTCAAGGGATTATTTCATCAATAACAGATTTTGGGATTTTTATTGAACTTGAAAATACGGTTGAAGGATGTTTTATGTATAAATTTTCTGACAATCATTTTGAATATATTGAACAAAAGCTATCTTGTGTAAATAGAGATAATAATAAAAGATATAAAATTGGACAAAAAGTTTTGATTGAAGTTAAAAATGTAGATCTTGAAAAAAGAAATATAGATTTCGATTTGTTGGAGGAAGAATTTGAAAATTTTAGCTAATAATAAAAAAGCAAAACATGATTATTTTTTGGAAGAAAAATATGAGGCAGGAATTGAATTAAAGGGAAATGAAGTAAAAAGTATAAGAGAAGGAAAAGTTTCGATAAAGGAATCTCACGTTGGGGATTATAAGGGAGAATTATTTATTTATAATATGAATGTTACTCCTTATGAACAATCCTACGAAAAAAATATTGATCCAATTAGAACTAGAAAGCTTTTGCTTCATAAAAAAGAAATTGATAAATTAATTGGAAAAGTTTCTCAAGCAGGTTATACTATGATTGTAAATAAAATTTACCTAAAAGAAGGACTTATTAAGGCGGAAATTGCTCTTGCAAAGGGTAAAAAAATCTATGATAAAAGAGAAACTATAAAGAAAAATGATGCTAAAAGAAAAATAGAAAGAGCACTCAAAAATTATTAATGATATGGCATATATAGAATTAAAAAATGTATACAAGTATTTTGAAGTTGGTAGAAATAAGATTGTTGCAAATGATAATATTAATTTAAGTATAGATGAAGGCGAGCTTGTTATAATTGTAGGAGCAAGCGGAGCAGGAAAGACTACGCTTTTAAATTTAATTGGTGGAATGGATACTTTAAGTGATGGAGAAATAATTGTTGATAAGAAAAACCTATCAAAAATGAATGAAAAAGAATTGACTAAATATAGAAGAGATGACGTAGGTTTTGTTTTTCAATTTTATAATTTAATACCAAATCTTACAAGCATCGAAAATGTTGAGCTTGCTAGTGAAATCGCAAAAGATAATATGGATGCTGAAAAAGCCTTGGATGAGGTAGGACTTTCTCATAGAAAGAATTCATTTCCTTCTCAACTTTCAGGTGGGGAACAACAAAGAGTAGCAATTGCAAGAGCAATTGCCAAAAACCCAAAACTTTTATTGTGCGATGAGCCAACAGGAGCTTTGGATTATAAAACAGGAAAATCAATTTTGAAATTATTGCAAGATACTGCAAAAAATTTAAATACTACTGTAATTATTATAACTCATAATGGTGCAATAAAAGATATAGCAGATAAGGTGTTTGAGCTAAAAGATGGCACAATTGTAAATTCTTATGTCAATGAACATCCAGAAAATGTTGAAAATATAGAGTGGTAAAATGAAAAAAAATAATTATTATAGGTCAATTTTTAGGGATATAAAACAAACCAAAGGCAAGATTTTTTCGATTTTTGTTATGATAATGCTTGCTTCTATGGTTGTTGTTGCCCTTTTTATGACAGGACCTTCAATGCGAAAAACTCTAAATAAGACTTTAAATAAAAATAAACATCCAGATATAATTATTAAAGCAACTTATGGAATTAAAAACGAAGATAAGTTAATTATTGAAAAGGATGAGGATATTGATAAGCTTGTTTATAAAAAAAATTTGGATTTATATGCTAAAGATAAGCTTATTTCTGTAAAATCTTATGATAAAGATATTGAAAAATTAAATATAATAAAGGGAAGAAAAATCAAAAATGATGAAGAAATAATTTTAGATGAATTATTGAAAAAAAATTATAAATTAGGCGATTATATATATTTTAAATCAATAGATGATGAAAAATTAGATGATTTACTAAAATATAAAAAGTATAAGGTTGTAGGTTTTGCGAATTCTTCTGAATATTTGATGGATGAAGTAAGGGATGTTTCTTATAAGGGAAAAGAAATGGTTTTTTCTTTTGCCTATATAAACAAAGATAATTTTAAAACTGATGAGATTAGTGAAGTTGATATTAGCTATAAAAAAACAAAAAATATGGATAGATTTTCTGATGAATATAAATCTTTCGTAAAGGAAAAAAGAGAAAGTCTAAAAAAGGATTTTAAAAACAGACCTAGTCAAGTTTTAAAAAGAGTAAAAGCTGATGCTAATAAAAAACTTAATGAAAAAGAAAATGAACTATCTTCTAGTGAGAAAAAATTACAAGAACAAAAAGATAAACTTATAGATGCAAATGAAAAGTTATTAGATGGTATAAATTCATATAACAAAGCAGAAGATGAATTTAAGGTTAAAATTAACGATGCCTATGAAAAGTTAGGCGCATCAAAAAAACAAATTGACCAAGGATTTTCTAAATTAAATAGTGGTAAAAAAAGCTACAATAAAAATTTTCTTTCTTTTAGTGAAAAAATGAAAAAAAATGAAGAAAAATTAAACGATTCAAAAGAAAAAATAGATAAGGCTTATGAAGAAATTGATAAAAATTATAAAAAGATAAATTCAAGCAAGTCTTTAATTGAAAATTCTTTTTTAGAAAAAAAATCTATGCTTAAAAATTTGGAAGATAAAAAAAATGAGGAAAATACAAATTTAACAAATTATAAATCTGAATTAAATGAAATAAATTTAAAAATAGAAAATTTAAAGAAAAAATTAGAAGTATTATCAAACTTGAGTGATAATGAAAAAAATAAAAAAGAAATTGAAAATATAAAAAAAGAATTACATTATTTAAATGGAAAAAAAGAAGATTTAAATATTAAAATTTCTCAAAGTGAAATTATATTAGATAAATTAAATAAAGAATATTTAGCAAATAAAAATAAATTTGATGAAGCTTACCAAAAGGCTATGGATCCAATAAATGAAAATTTAAAAAATTTGGATAAAGCAAAAGAAGACTTGGATGAAAAAAACTCTTTATATAAGCTTTCAAAAGAGAAATTTGAAAAAGAAAAAATTAAAGCATCAAATAAATTAAAACAAGGCAAGATAGAACTTGATAATAATGAAAAAAAATTAAAGTCTGCTTTGATTTCTTATAAGAATGGAAAAAGAAAATTAGATGATGAAAAAATTAAGGGAGAAGAAAAGTTAAAGTCTTCTTTTAATGAACTTTTAGAAAAAGAAAGTGCGCTTGATAAGGCAAATAAAAAGTTTGAAGACGAAGAAAAAAAGGCTAAAAATAAAATTAAAAAGGGATATGAAAAAATTGATGAGGCTCGAGAAAATTTGGTAAATTTAATTGACCCTACTTATGAATTTGAAAGCATATTTTTAAATAAATCTATTGATAGCTATTACAAAAATAGTTTAAATATGGACGAATTATCAAAAGTTTTTCCAACATTTTTTTATTTTATCGCCCTTCTTGTTTCTCTTACAACCATAAAAAGATATATTGAAGAGCAAAGAATACAAAATGGAACTTTGAAAGCTTTGGGTTATTTTAATTTTGATATTGGTCGAAAATTTTTTATTTACGGATTAATTCCTACGATTTTTGGTTCTTTAATCGGTTCATTAATTGGAAAATATATAGTTTGTAAAGTTATTTTTAAAGCATATTCAACTGGATTTAGAGTTTTAGATTTGGAATTTATAAATTCGTTTTGGATAATTTTATTTACTATATTTTTATCTACTTTTTTAATTTCACTAACTGTTTATTTTACAAGCATAAGCGAAGTAAAAGAGCAAACAGCAGATTTATTAAGAGCTAAAGCTCCAAAAAATGGATCTAGGATATTTCTTGAAAAAATTAAATTTATTTGGAATAGCCTATCTTTTATGACAAAAATTACATTTAGGAATTTATTTAGGTATAAATCTAGAATGTTTATGACGATTTTTGGAGTGGGTGGTTGTACTGCACTTTTATTTTTTGGTTTTGCTATGATTGATTCTGTTAAAGATACATCTAAATTGCAAAAACAAGAAATTACAAAATATGATTTTATATCAATTTTTGATAAAAATGCCAAAATAGAAGATAAAAAATCTTACGAAAATATTTTGAAAAATACAGAATCTATGAAAATTATCTATGAGAATGTAGATGTAAGTTTGAAAGATAAAAATAAAAAAGTTAATTTAATCGTTTTTGATGATAAAGAAAAAATAGATGATTTTATAAAAATTAGGGATAAAAATAAGAAAAAAATTTCACTTGATAATAATAAAGTTGTAATTAGTAAAAATTTATCAAATAATTTAAAATCAAACAAAAAATTAAAATTTGAATTAGATGATAAAATAGTAGAAATGGACATTAAAGATATTGCCGAAAATTATATTGATGATTATATTTATATGACAAAAGATGCATATAAAAATAAATTTGGCAAAGATTTTATTGCAAATGCTAATCTAGTAAAAGCAGGCGGTCAAATTAAAAATAAAATATTGGAAAATAAAATAAGTCAAACTATAATAGAACCAAGTAAATTTTACGAAACAATGGATACATTAATGGCAAATTTAAATCTAGTAATTGGAATTATTACCGTGGTTTCTATGCTACTTGCCGTTGTAGTTTTGTATAATTTGACTAATATTAATGTGAGCGAGAGAAAAAAAGAACTTGCTACTACAAAAGTTTTGGGATTTTATCCTAGAGAAACAACTTCCTATATTTATAGGGAAACATATATTTTGACATTTTTTGGCATTATTCTTGGATATATTTTGGGATATATTATGCTAAGATATGTTTTAATTGTAGCTGCACCAGATGGAATTTTTATTTCTTACAAAACTCATTTATCATCATATATATTTTCTGCCTTTATAACATTATTTACATCATTTTTGATAATGTTGATTGTTCATTTTAAATTAAAAAAAATAAATATGGCAGAAGCAATGAAAGCAGGCGAATAAAAAGCATTCGAGCCTGCTTTTTTTATATGTTATAATAATAAAGGTGATAATATGAAAATAATATTTTTAAGACATGGATTAACAGAATCAAATAAAGAATTAAAATTTTCAACTCCTAAAACAAAACTTTCAAAAAAAGCTTACATTGATTTAGATAAAAGCAAAAAAAATTTAAAAAATTACAAAATAGATAAGGTCTTCACATCAAAATTAATAAGAAGTCAACAAACGGCAAAATATTTGGGCTTTGATGAATTTATTGAAGATGAAAGATTAAATGAATTAGATTTTGGAGATTTTAAGGGGCAAAAAGTTTTAGATACAAAAGAAAAATACAAAGATTTCTATAATAATTTAAAAAATAATCCTTACTCAACTAAATATCCTAACGGAGAAAGCGTAGAAGATTTAATAAAAAGACTTAATGATTTTATGAAAGAAAAATCTTCTTATGATGGAAATATTTTGTGTGTAAGTCATGGAATTGCAATTAGAGCAACTTTATTTACAGTCTTAAAAGATTTGGACAATTTCAAAAATTTTTGGATAGATAACGGATCTATTACAGTTTTTGATATAAATGAAAATAAAACAATGATTGAGTGTGTGAATTTGATATGAAATTTATCCATATTTCTGATATACATTTGGCTGATAGATTGGATTTTGATAGTTCATATAGCAAGCTAATAAGAAAAATAAAATGGGATAGCTTTGAAAAAATTTTGAAAGAAAATAAAGATGTAGATTTCTTATTAATTTCTGGGGATCTTTTTGAAAGAGATTATTTTAGTTTAAAGGATTATCAAAAATTATTTGAAATATTTGAAAAATTTTCCAAAAATATATATTATCTTTGCGGAAACCACGATTATATAGATTCAAAAAATGAAATTTTTTTCTCAGATAAACCTAAAAATCTTCACATTTTTTCTAGTGAAAAATTTGATTTTTTTGAATATGAAAATGTGAGGATTTATGGAATTTCTTATAATGATAGGATATTTGATAAAAATTTCAATTACAATATAGGACTTGATTACAATTTTTATAATATTTTTTTAGGTCATGGGCAATTTAATGAAAATAATTCAACTTATATGAATTTAGATTTGGAAAAAATCAAAAATCTTAAATTTGATTATGTTGGTTTAGGGCATATTCACAAAAGAGAAGAGTTTTTTGATAATATATTTTATGTAGGAAGTATTGAGCCTTTTAGTTTTAAAGATAAGGGCAAATTCGGTTATAATCTAGTAGATGACTATGGCATAAATTTTATAGATTCTTCACAAATGACTTTTAAAAGTTTAAATATTGACTTAAATAATTTTGAAAATTTTGATGAATTAGAAAAATATTTGGAAAATTTTTTGGATAAAAAATATAATTTTTTAGCTATAAATTTATCAAATTATGATAAATTTGCTTTTGATGAGAAAAGTTTAAAGGAAAATCTAGATATTACTTATCTTAAAATTAATAGGGAAAAAAGCATAGATTATTATGAAAATTTAGGCAAAATTTACGAATCTTCTTTGCTTGGAGATTTTTATAAAAATGTTAAAGATTTGGATATGGAAGATCCTATTAATAAAAGATGTTTGGAAATTGGCTTTGATGCCATATTGAGGAGCAAGGATGAGTAAGGTTTTTATTAAAGAATTGAATTTAATTTCTTTTGGTAAATTTCAAAATAAATCTATAAAATTAAATCCAAATTTCAATTTGATTTATGGGGACAATGAAAGTGGAAAATCTACAATTTCTGATTTTATTGAAGGTGTATTTTATGGTTTTGATGATGGAAATAATAAAAGGCATTTCTCCTATAAAAAAGAAAAATACAAACCTTTAGGCTCTTATAAATATTTTGGGAATCTGATCTTATCATCTAATGATGAGGATTTTAGGATAGAAAGAAATTTTGATGATGGTTCATATAAAATATATAACTTGTCTTTGAAAAAAGAAATTTTGAGCAAAAAATCAAATTTGAATTTTCCTGGAGAATATTTTTTAAAATTAAATTATTCTTTGTATAAGAGTATAGCAAACAATTACCAACTTCAAAGTTTTGATAAGGATTCAAAAAATGTTGTAATAGATTTTTTAAAAAATCCATCAAATGATATAATCTTTTCTCAATTAAAAGCTATTGATAATATAAAAGATAGACTAAATAAAATTGGAAGCCCAAGGGCATATACAAAGCCTTACGCAAAAACTTTAAAAGAATTAGAAAATAAAAATGAAAAATTGGATAATATTATAAATCTTAGAAAATCCTATGACAATGACATAAAAAATTTGAAAGAACAAAGAGAAGAGATAAAACTTTTAGAAGAAAATCTCAATAAATTAAAAATAGATAGGGATAATTACAGAAAATTTAAAGCCAATTCTAATTATATCGAAGAAAAATCTAGGAAAGACCAGCTTAAAATAATTGATAAAAAATTAGAAGATTATAAGGAATTTACAGGTATTGACAAAGTATTTTTTGATAATCTTGATAAGCTTTTGGAAAAGCAGGATGATTTTTATAAGAATAAAAAAGATAATAAGATAAATTTATTTTATTTTATAATAGGATTTATAATTTTACTTGTGTCAATTTTTACAAAAAAATATTTTATTTTGTTATTCCTACTTCCACTTTTTTTATTTTATTTTTTTAAAGGTAAAATTTTAAATATAAATGGTAGGGAAGAAATTAGCAATTTAAATATAAAAATAAAAAATGAATTTGCTAAAATTTCTGTAAATTCTAGGTCTTCTTATAAAAATGCAAAAAATAAATACAAAGACTATGAAAAATTAATTATAGAAAGAGATAAGACTTTAGAAATTTTAAAAATTCTTCAAAAACAAGAAAAATATGATGTGCCTATTGATTTTTCTTGCGATGAAATTGATATTTTGAAAATAGAAAATAAAATAAAATTTTACGAAAATTCATATTATAAACTTTTGGATGATAATTTAGAACTTGAAAAAAAGCTTGTAAGCGTTGAGGAAAAAATATCAAAAGAAGTTGATTTGATTGATGAAATTAATCAATTAAAGGAAAAATTAAATAATTTAGAAATAGAAATTTCTGCGTGCAATAAGGCTATAGATATTATAAGTTCAAATAAGGATAAACTTATTTATAATAAAAAAATTCTATCTCAATTTATTAGTCAAATAATTAGAGAAATTTCAAAGGGGAAATATAAAAAAATTGATTTTGATAAAAACCTAGAGCCTATTATAATAAGTTCTAATAATGAAATAATTGATATTGACAAAGTTTCAATAGGATTTTTTGATCAAGTTAACTTTTCACTAAGATTTGCTCTTTGCGAAAAATTATTAGATAATTTATTTTTAATTTTTGATGATGCTTTTATAAATTATGACAATGATAGGTTGAGGATGGCTTTGTTAAATTTGTTGGATTTATCAAAAAAATTTCAAATTATTTATTTTACATGTCACAAAAGAGAAAAAGATATTTTGGATGCAGAGGCTATTAATATAGATATAAAAAATATGGAGCAAGTATGATATATGCAATAGGAGATTTACATCTTGATTACACAGAAGAAAAATCTATGGAAGTATTTGGAAAATCTTGGCTTAATTATCAAGAAAAAATATTTAGCAATTGGAATAAGATTGTAAATTCTGATGATACAGTTTTGATTGTGGGGGATATTTCTTGGGCTATGAATATAGAAGACGCCTACATCGATCTTAAAAAAATCGATGAGCTTAATGGAAATAAAATAATGCTAAAAGGAAATCATGATTATTGGTGGTCATCTTTAAAAAAACTAAATGAATTAGATTTGAAATCTATTAAATTTTTGCAAAATAATTCTTTTTTTGAACAAGGCTATGAAATTTGCGGAACAAGAGGATGGATTAGCAGGGACAATAGCGAATTTACAGAACACGATGAGAAAATTTTTAAAAGAGAGCTACAAAGACTTAAAAATTCATTGGACTCTAGTAAGACAAATAATAAAAAAATTGTAATATTACATTACCCACCCCTTAATAGCGATAAATCTTTGAATGAATTTTTTGGAATTTGTAAAGAGTATCAAGTAGAATGTGTATTGTATGGACATCTACATGGACCAGGGCATAAACAAATTTTTGAAGGTATAGTAGATGGTATAGAAATAAAATGTGTGGCAGGAGATTATATAAATTTTTTGCCAGAAAGGATAAGTTAATGGATAGAGAATTAGAAATCAAGGTATTAAATATTAATATCGAAGAAATGGAAGAAAAATTAAAAGCGAAAGGTGCAGAATTTTTGGGAGTAGAAATTCAAAAAAATCATACCTTTGCTCCAAAAAACGCAAAAGAATTTTCTAATGGTTATTTGAGAATTAGAGAAAAAACTGTAGATGATAAAAGAGAAGCAACAGAGCTAACTTTCAAAGAGGTTGTTGATAACAAAGATAATATAAGAGTAAATAATGAATACACAACTACAATAAATTCAACTTCAAATATGATAAAAATTTTAGAAGAAATTGGATTAGTTGAAAGATATGTTGGCGATAAAAAAAGAATTTCTTATAATTATAGGGGGCAAAGATTTGATATAGATATTTGGTCTAAAGATGTTTATCCTGATCCTTATATGGAAATTGAATTTACAAATGTAAATTTAATGGAAGAAATTCTAGATGAATTTGAAATTGATAGAAAAAATGTGACAAATGAATCAATTAACGAGTTAATCGAAAAACGTAAATAATTATTGACGAGTCTATATGCTTTTGGTATAATAGTAAAAACAAAAAAAGGAGTGTCAAATGCTAAAGATTAAAAATTTGTTAAGTGCAGAAGATTTGTTTAAAGATGATTTACTTGAAATAATTGATTTAGCAGAAGACATAATGAAGAGTCCTGAAAAATTTTCCAATTATTGTAATGGAAAGTTATTAGGGACTCTTTTTTTTGAGCCTTCTACTAGAACAAGACTTTCTTTTGAATCAGCAATGTTAAGACTTGGAGGAAGTGTTGAAGGATTTTCAAATCCAAAAGCATCAAGCCAAGCTAAGGGAGAAAGCTTACAAGATACAATTAGAACCGTAAGCCAATACGTTGATGTAATTGCTATGCGCCATCCACAAGAAGGAGCTGCAAAATTATCATCAGAAACATCAGATTGTCCAATAATAAATGCAGGAGATGGTGGACATCAACATCCAACTCAAACTCTTACAGATATTTTGACAATTTCAACTTATAAGAAAAGACTTGAAGGATTAAAGATAGGAATTTGTGGAGATTTAAAATATGGAAGAACAGTTCACTCTTTACTTAAAGTTATGACCTTGTTTGATAATAACGAATATGTTCTAATTTCTCCAGAAGAATTAAAACTTCCTAACTACATTAAAAAAAGTGTTTTTGAAAAAAATAATATAGAATATGTTGAAAAAAGATCTTTGGATAATTCTATAGATGATCTAGATATTTTATATATGACAAGAATTCAAAAAGAAAGATTTTTCTCTGACAACCAATATACAAGATTAAAAGATTCATACGTATTAAATAGAGAAAAATTAGCAAATGCAAAAAAAGATCTTGCAATCCTACATCCACTTCCAAGAGTAAATGAAATTGACAAAGATGTGGATGATGATCCTAGAGCTTTATATTTCCAACAAGTTAAATGCGGAATGTATGCTAGAATGGCACTAATTATAAAATTATTGGAGGCTAATAATGATTGAGATTACTTCATTAAAAAATGGAATTGTAATAGACCATATTAAACCAGGATTAGGAATAAAAATTTTTAATCTTTTAAATCTAGACCAACTTGATGATGAAGTTGCCCTAATATTAAACGCAAACTCTTCCTCTCAAGGAAAAAAAGATATAGTAAAAATTGCAAATAACTTAGATATTAATTTAGATGCTGTATCAATAATAGACCCAAGTGCAACAGTAAACTTCATTGAAGAAGAAAAAGTTGTAGAAAAGAAACAATTAGAATTACCAGAAGTTAGCAAGGGAATTTTAAAATGTCAAAATCCAACTTGCGTATCAACCACAGAAAGAAATATTGAAAGCAAATTTATATTGATAGATAAAAAAGAAAAAATGTACAAATGTGCTTATTGCGATCACATATATGACGTGGAGGAGTAATGAAACAAATTTTTACAAATCTTGTTGCCATTGATGATATAAATATATCAAAAAGGGACATCTTTGTAGAAGATGGATTTATAACAACTGAATTTAAATCTGATGAGGAAACTGAGATTATAGACTGTAATGGTCTTGTCTTGGTTCCTTCTTTTGTGGACATGCATACTCATTTTAGAGATCCTGGATTTACCTACAAAGAAGATTTAAAAACAGGATCAATGTCAGCTCTAAAAGGTGGATATACAACTGTAAATTTAATGCCAAATACAAATCCAATTGTATCAAGCAAAAAAGTATATGAAGATATTGTTAAAAGAGCAAAAGATTTAGACTTAATAGATATAAAACAAGTTTACTCAATAACAAAAGATTTTAAAAGCGATGACCTATCTCATTTAAAAGATTTCCCAGAAGGATTATTGTTCTTGTCAAATGATGGTAAGGGAGTTGATGATGATTTTTCCATGTATCAAGCTATAAAAATCGCAAAGAAAAATAATTTAAAATTTACCTTGCATGAAGAATGTAAGGAAATTTCAAAATATGATTATGAAATAGCAGAAGATGTGATGACTTTGAGAGATTGTTATTTATCTTATAAGATGGATATGCCGATTCATTTTTCTCACGTTTCTACAAAAGGAGCAATTGAGGCAATAAGATATTTTAGAGATTTGGGAGCGAATATTACATGCGAAGTAACACCTCATCATATATATTTTTCTGATAGAAAAGAGTTAAAAGTAAATCCACCAATTAGAAAAGAAAAAGATAGATTGGCCTTATTAGATATGATAAAAAAAGGATATGTTGATTGTATAGCCACAGACCATGCTCCTCATTCAAAGGAGGAAAAAGAAAACGGTAAGCCAGGTTTCATTGGACTTGAAACAGCTTTTTCAACTTCTTATATGACTTTAGTAAAAGCTGGAATTATTTCATTAAATTATTTAATCAAGTTAATGTCAACAAATCCATCAAAACTTCTTGAAATAAAAAAAGGAAAAATAAAAGAAGGATACATGGCTGATTTTACTCTTATAGATTTGGATAAAATATATGAATATAAAGAAGAAGATATTTTATCAAAATCAAAAAATTCATTATTTATAAATCAAAAACTCCAAGGACAAATAGTAAGAGTTTACAAGAAAGGAATTTTGAAATATGACCTTAATGGAAAGACTTTATAAAAAAATCGAAGAAAATGGATTTGTTTGCGTTGGTCTTGATACATCACTAGATTATATTCCAGAAAAAATGAAGAAAAATAAAAGCGTAAGCGAACAATTATTTGATTTCAATAAGGAAATTATTGACAATACAAAAGATGTTTGTGCAATTTATAAAGTTCAAATTGCCTACTACGAATCTTATGGTATAGAAGGATTGCTTGCTTACAAAAATACCTTAAAATATTTAAGAGAAAATGATTTGTTATCAATTGCTGATGTAAAAAGATCAGATATTGCTCAAAGTGCAAGTCAATATGCAAAAGCACATTTTTCTGGAGATTTTGAGGCTGATTTTATGACTTTAAACCCTTATATGGGCATGGATTCAATTTCTCCATATCTTGAATTTATAAAAAATAAAGATAAAGGAGTGTTTGTTCTTTTAAGGACTTCAAATCCAGGAGCAAATGATTTTGAATGTTTAAGATTAAAAGATGACAGCGAATTATTTTATACAATTGGAGATAAATTAAAAGAATTAAATGATAAATTGATTGATGATTCAGTATACGGACCAATTGGACTTGTAGTTGGTGCAACTCACAAAGAAGAAGTTGAAAAAATCAGAAAAAGATATAATAATATGTTTTTCTTAATTCCAGGTTTTGGAGCACAAAAAGCCGATTCTTTAAATGTTTATAAATTGTTAAATTCATTAAACGGAGGAGTTGTAAATTCTTCAAGGGCAATACTTAAAAATTATTTAAACTATGATGATGGGGAAGATAAAATAGGATATTATGCAAGAGAAAAATGCATAGAAACTAGAAAGGAAATCCAAGCTAATGGAATCTTATAGAGAAGCTTCTGTAATTTTTAATAAAAAAATAAAGGATGATATTTATTTTTGTAAAATAAAAACCAAATTAAATGCAAAAGCTGGTCAATTTTTTATGTTAAGATGCGATAGCTTTAGAAATTCGCCCCTTCTTTCAAGACCCTTTGGTGTTTGTGATCAAGATGATGAGTCCATGTCTTTTTTATACCAAGTAAAAGGCGTTGGAACAAAAATTTTAAGTGATTTAAAAGAGGGTTCAAAAGTAAAAATACTAGGACCTTTGGGAAATGGATTTGAAATAAAAAAAGGAAAAAAAGCCGCAATAGTTGCTGGTGGAATTGGAATAGCTCCACTTTTATATTTGGCAAAATCATTAGATTTAAAGGCGGATTTTTACGCAGGATTTAGTGATCAAGAATATTTTACAGATTATTTTAAAGATTATGTAAATTCTACAACTGTAACTATCGATAAAAAAGATAAAATTTTTATAACTGAAAAAATTGATACAGAAAAATATGATGTAATTTATGCTTGTGGACCAAATCAAATGCTAAAAACTTTGGCTAATAAAAATAAAAATTCTGAAATTCAAATTTCAATGGAAGCACACATGGCATGTGGAATTGGGGCTTGTCTTGGTTGCACATTAGAAAATGTAAAAGGCGATTTTATAAGAGTTTGCAAAGATGGTCCAGTTTTTGATTCAAAGGAGATTTTCTAATGAGTTTAAAAGTTAATATTTGTGGAATTGAATTTAATAATCCGGTCATAGCTGCAAGTGGAACTTTTGGTTTTGGTAAAGAATTTGCAGACTATATTGATATAAATAAACTTGGAGGAATTTCTTCAAAAGGACTAACCCTACATAAAAATTTGGGAAACAAGGGAATAAGAATTTATGAAACTGCTGCTGGAATTATGAATTCAATTGGACTACAAAATCCTGGAATTGAATATTTTATAAAAGAAGAATTGCCATTTTTGGAAACAAAAGATGCTGTAACCATTGCAAATCTAGGTGGACATAGTGTTGATGAATATGTTAAGGGAGCAATCTTGCTTGATAAAACATCTGTCCCAATAATTGAATTAAATATTTCTTGCCCAAATGTAAAAGAAGGTGGAATGGCTTTTGGAACAAATCCTGAAAAAGCTTGCGAAGTTATAGAAAAAGTAAGAAAAAGTACAGAAAAAGTTTTGATGGTAAAACTTTCTCCAAATGTTGGAGATATAAAAGAATTTGTAAAAATTGCAGAAAATTCAGGAGCTGATTGTATTTCTCTAGTAAATACTTTTAATGCCATTGCAATTGATGTTGATAATAAAAAAGCAGTTTTTGAAAATAAAACTGCAGGTCTTTCTGGACCTTGTATAAAACCAATTGCTTTAAGAATGGTTTATGAAGCAAGTAATGCTACAAATTTACCAATAATTGGTATGGGTGGAATTTCAAATTACAGGGACTGTTTGGAATTTATTATGGCAGGAGCAAGTGCTGTACAAGTTGGAACAAGTAATTTTGTAGATTTTAACACAATGATAAATATAGTTGATGATTTAGAAAAATACATGCAAAGAGAAAATTTAAATTCATTAGAAGAAATAAGAAAAATAATTTAGGAGAGATTATGGATAGAACAATTGAATTATTAAAAAAATCTGATGCACTATTAGAAGGACATTTTTTATTATCAAGTGGAAAACATTCAAAAAAATATATTCAATGTGCAAAATTAATAGAAAATCCTGTTTATTGCGAAGAAGTTTCAAAAATAATTGCTGAAAAAATAAAAGAATCAGGCATAAAAGTAGATTTGTGTGTAGGACCTGCAATGGGCGGAATAATTATAGCTTATGAAGTTGCAAGAGCTTTGGGAGTTAATGCAATTTTTACTGAAAGAGTAGATAATATTATGACTTTAAGAAGGGGATTTGAAATAAAAGAAGGTATGAATGTAATTATAGTTGAAGATGTAGTTACAACAGGCAAATCTTCTTTTGAAACTGTTGATGTAATTGAAAGCTATGGAGCAAAAGTAAATGCTTTAACATCAATTGTAAATAGATCTGGAAAAAAAGAAATTAATGGTTTAAAATTATTATCTGCAACTGAGCTTAATATTGAAACTTATGATCCTGATAATTTACCAGAAGATTTAAAAGATACACCAGCTGTAAAACCAGGTTCTAGAAAATAAAATTTGCAATCTAGCATGAGAAATGATATAGTAGTTGTAATTGTTTTGTTACTATTTATTTATGAAAGAAGGAAGATAAAGGATGAATAAAAAGAGATTTAAAATTTCATTTTTATCTTTTTTAGCTATTGTTCTTGTGCTAGTTATTTCAACAGGATTGGAAAAATCATCACTAGCAGCAAAAAACAAAGGTAAAAGAGATAGCTTGATTAATGGAGTAAATGAAATTAGCAATGAAACCTTAACTTTAAGACAATCTAGAATTGAAAGATTTGAAAAATTAGAAAAAGATTATAAAGAATTGAACGATAAAGGATCTGATGAATTAAGCAAAACATCAATGTTGTATTTAACAAACAAAACTAATTTAACTGCTGAGGAACTTGAATATGGTCTTAAAAATACAAATTTACAAGGTCTTGGAAAAGATTTCAAAAAAGCAGAAGAAAAGTATGAAGTAAATGCGATTTTATTGATGGGAATGGCAAAACACGAAACTGGAAATGGCCATTCATACCTTGCTAAAACAAAAAATAATTTATTTGGCTTTAATGCTATCGACCAAGATCCTATTAACAGTGCAAATACTTTTAAAGATAAGGGCGAATCAATAGATCACGTTGCTAAATTTCTAAAAGAAAATTATTTAAGTGAAGATGGAAAATATTATAATGGAATATCTACAAAATCTATAGGAAAGCTATATGCTAGTGATCCAGAATGGTCAAATAAGGTAGATTATATGATGAGAGAAGTTTGTAGAAATATTCTTCAGGAAAAATAGACTAAACTAAAAGTTTTAGTCTATTTTTTTGTTTAATTTTAAAATAAATTTAACTCTTTTATTATTTAAAATAATTTGAATAAAAATTTTATAGACTTATTAGCCTTTAATCTGTTATAATTTTTTTATAACTTATATTTAACCTTTTTTATTGAAATCAAGGGTTTTATGTTTTTGCCGTCACATAACCGTCACAAATTTTTTATAGAGAGTTTACGGCTTTTATTGATAGTTCTGTTGCTCTTTTTGTGGAGTGAACGTATTTATCAAGTATGGTATTAACATTGTCTCCTGCTAATTTTGCTACTGTGTTTACATCTATGTTGTTTGATACAAGGTTGCTTATAAAAGAGTGTCTGAAATCGTGGCACGTCAATCCTTCATATTCTGTATTTTTTAAATAGGTTTTAAAATGATAATTCATATGATTAGTTAAGTTTGAACTATCGATTAATTTGTTATCAATTTTAATTATGTTATTTAACTTTTTATATTTTTTTATTTCTGATTTTAGAATAGGGTTTAGGGGTATTATTCTTTTTCCATTTTCTGATTTTGGAGTTGTAAATTTTCTGATTTTACTATTCCATTGTTTGCAAATAATAATTTTATCATTTTCTATACAATCATTTGTAAGTCCAGCTAATTCTGATATTCTTAATCCTGTGTAAAATAAAAATGTGCATGCAAATTTTACTTTATCGTTTGGCATAATGGATTTTATTTTTTCTAGATCATCTTTATTTAAGACAAAAGTTTTAGTTGATTTTTTTGGTTGTCTTGCTTTGAAAAGATTATCTACTTTTAACTTTAAATGATTGTTTAAATAATTAAAGAATATTCCCATATAAGCAATATGTGAATAACAAGCACTTGATATTATATCATCTACTTCATGTGGTTTAATTTCTAATGGTTTTCTATCATCAAACCAGTTAGCGTTATTGATATTACTTTTTATGGTTATAAATGTATTTTCTTTTACTCTGGATTTTTGATAGTTTAAATATAAAACCTTTAATTGTTTTATGGTCATATTATCATAATCGGTTGTTATTTTTCCTTGCCAATAAACTGACCTTTTGTTTGACCGTTGTGTAGCTTGCATTTTCTTTTCAAAGGTTTTTGATTCTACTTGTTTCCAAGTATTATTTTCTTTTTGTCTAATTATAGCTTGCCATTTTCCACTATCTTTTCTTTTTCTAATAGTGTAAGACGTTTCCATTGTTTTCTCCTTATATATTTTCCTAAAGTATGCTATAATTAAATAGCAGAATAGTTTCTGTGTATATTAATAAAGACTTCCTAGCTTTGGTCGGTGCGGGAGTCTTTTTTCTATGTTATTTTTTATTTACTCTAAGTCTATTCATTTATACTCATTAAACTTTCTTTATATTCTTGAGCACTTGCTTCTTCAATAAAATCAAAGGTTAATTCTTTATGAGATGATAAAATTTTCTTTATTTGTTCAATATCAATTTTAAAAAATTCCTTCCTATTGTTTATCTTATTCACTCTTTGTTTGTCAAAATACTTGTGCAATTCGTTTTCTAATTGATAAGCTTGGTAAGAGAATATCATTGCATGAACATCAAATTTGAATGGTACAGAAGCAGATGATAGTTCTTGAATTCTTTGGTATGGATCTAATCTTCTTGTTACTCCTATTTTATAAACATTCTCTCCAAATGATCCAATATTAGAGATTATATAAACATATCCAGCTCCAGTATTTTCTAATCTGTAATCTAAGTCTGATTTTTCATTTTCAAATTCAGAAATTTTTTCTCTTAATTTTTCTAACTCAAGTTTTAAAGCTTCAATTTCTTCGTTAGCTGCAAGTTTAATTTTTTCCTCAATCTTTTCTTTAACCAATGATAAAGTTTCTATTTCTTTATCTATTTTATCATGTTTTTCTTTTATTTCTCTTTGTGCTTTTAAATCATCCTTTTCTTGCTCTCTTTGTTCCTTTAATATTTCTTTTTCTCTTTCTTTTAATTTGTAATAAGAATAAGCAGTTTCTAATTCTTCTAGTTTTAAGTCTTTATATTGGCTTGAAATATCAACGTTGTATTCTGTAACTTTAAAAATTGTTGAATGTAGTTTTTCTATTTCTTTAACTCTAGTAGGATAATTATTAAAATTTAATTTAGATAAATTATAATCACAAGCTGTATTAAAATATAAAAATGATAATTTTTCTAGGTTGTCATATAGGATATTTATTTTTCTATCATTTTTAATTTTTTTCTTTAATCTAGCAATCATTTCTTTTTCTTTTAAATGAATATTGTCTAATTTCATTTTATAAGTTTCTGATTTTTCAAATTGAAAATCTGTTGGCACTATTCCATAATTATGAGAATTTAATTCATTATATTCTTCTTTTAATTTTTCATAATTGATTTGTAAATTTTTGTAATCATTTTTTAATGCAATGTTTTTATTTTCTAATTCTTCATTGTTTTTTTCTAATTCAGAAGAGTATTCAATTCTTAACTTTTCCAAATAGCCTTCTAACGCTTCTTTTCTAAAATTCTCTTTAATCGATTCTTTTTTTGCTTCTAAATCTTTTATCGAATTTTCAATATCTATAACCTCTTTATTGAGTGTCTTTTTATTTTCTTCTTTATCTTTGTCTAGATTATTGATTTCTGATTTTAAATTTTTAACCTCTGTATTCAATTCATTTTTATTTTTTTCTAATCCTGAAATATCCGAATTTAAAGTATTTTTTTCATTTTCTAATTTAAGTATTTTTTCTTGAATTTTTTCTACTTTATATAACTTTCTCCTATCTAGAAATAAATAGGTTAGAGTGAAAAGTGTAGGTAATATTAGTACAGCCATTGTTTTACTTTTAGATAAAATAGTCATTATAAGAACTGGAATAATAAAAAGATAACTTAAAGCTACACCGATTTTCAACAAAAATTCTTTAAAACTATTCATAAAAAACTCCTTTTTTTAAAAAAATTTATTTTATTCCCAATCTACTACTTCTCCTATTACTCTAAATGTATCTAAATCTTCTATGTGAATATCTTCATAAGACGGATTAATAGATTTTAAAACAATTTCTCTATCATCAAAATAAACTTTTTTTATATAAACTTTTCCATCAGCATCCACAACATATATTTTTCCGTTATCATAATCTGTGCTTACTCTTATAAAAGCTAAAGAACCGTCATGAATTTTTGGTTCCATAGAATCTCCTTCTACTGGAATAATCATATCGTAGGTTGGTCTTTGTTTTTTAGGTATTATTTTATTAGATGTTATTTCGTCAACATAACTAAATCCGCTACCAGCAGCTGCTCCTCCAATTATTTCCACCATCTCTGTTTTTTCATACTTATTTGAAGCAACTAAATCCCAAGTATATTCAACTGATTTGTTTTTACCTTCGTTGTTCAATTTATTGTAAGGTTCAAGAATTTCTTTTTCTTCATTTGTTAGGAATTTATTTGTGTTCTCTTGTTCATGCTTATTTTTATCTTCTGTAAGGTCTGATTTATAAATCTCAAAGAAATCCGCCATCTCTTGAATTTTATCTATTCTAGGATAACTTTTACCATGAATCCAATTAAAAACTGTTGTCTCTGGATATTTCATTATTCTTGCGAATTCAGTTGGGGTTAAATTTTTATAGTCTAATTCTCTTTTAAGGTTCTTAGATAGAATTTCTTTATTATTCATCCGTTTCTCCTTTCTTTACATACATAATATCATTTTTCCATTTAAAAGTAAAATATTATTTAAAAAAACAAAAAAATACTATTTTACAGTTGACAATACTATTTAATAGTGGTAAGCTTGTATTAGTGATTTAGAAAGTGAGGTGAATAGTAAATTGAATAAATTAAAAATAAGTTTAAAAGCAGCAAGAGTAAATGCAAAAATGACAGCAAAGGAAATTGGGATAAAGATTGGTAAATCAGAAAAAACTATATTAAATTGGGAAAATGGAATAACTCCAATACCAGCTGAATATTTTAATAGATTGTGTAAAATATATAGTATTTCAAATGATTATATTCAAGTGCCAATAGTTAAAGATAATTTTTTTTGTGAATAAACCACTATTTAATAGTGGTGTTTAAAAATTAAAAAAAATTTAAAAGGGAGATATATGCTGGAGAATTAGTTTGTAGTGACGGAAAAATTTATGATTTAGATATTGATAAGATTATGGAAACTTTAAAAAAAGAGCTTCCTAAAGAAGCTCATACTTATGAAATTTATAATCATTGTCTTATAGAAGTTGAAAAAAGATTAAAAACTACTATGTTTAGTGAATTATAGATTTATAGGAGAGAAAACATGAATAAAAAAGACTTAATGTTAAGAAGATTTAAATTAATTAATGAAGAAAACAAGGATAAGCTTTTGACTTTAATTGAAAATAAAAACTTATCCAGGGAAGAGTTGGTTTTGATTTTGTCTAGTATTAGTTTGAATGAAGATTTTACAAAATATAAGGCTATAAATGAACTTATTAAAAATGGAGCAAAACTAGTTAAAGTTGGTCCTTATAAGTCTTATGACCTTGTGAGAAAATATTCTAATTCAAATGAAAGAATAAATGGTAAAGTTTTGATTTTACCTAGTTAATAAATAGGCTTGCCAAGTATTTTGGAAAGTTTCAATAGCTTGAGGGATTGCATTATTTTCATATAGGTATTCAAGAATGATAGTTTTGTTGTTTTGATTTGGAAAATTAGGATCATTTAGAATATCTTTTGCTAAATCACCTGTAGGTGTTTTATCATTTTGAAATTTTTGTATCCAGTTTTTAAAAGTTATTGTTGTCATAATTAAAATCTCCTTTTTGTTTTATTATAGCAGATTGGAGAAGACAAGGAGAAAAAAATGAACATTATTACATCAGATTCTGATTACGGTATAGATACTAGATTTTATGATATTTCTAAAATTGATGATTGTTCTGAAAGAGTTTTAAAACTTATAAAAGAAACTTTACCGGAGGATTATCATACTTATGAAATTTATGAAGACGTATTGAAAAGGTGTGGCGGAAAATTAAAGGTTAAAAATTTTAAAGACTTATAAGGAGAGAAAAAGAAAGGAGGGGAGAATGAAATATATTTTAATTATTTATACCATATATGCAACTTTTCAATGGTTCTCTAATAATATGGCTGTTAAAGGATTGCTTTATCATTTTAGTCAAAAATATGGGAGTGAAGTGCTTGATGATTTAGATATGAAAAAAATCATCCAAACTGCTGTGGAGAAGAGTTTGAATGATTTAATACATTAGAAATTAAAATGAGATTTTATTAATTCTGTTATAACATTCGAAGATATTTGTATCATTGCATCTAATGATTTTGTTCCTAAATTATTTGCTATTGATTTAATTTTTATCCAATTGTTATCATTCCTAATGTTTTCAAGGTAGGAATGTCCTTTGGGGGTTAAATCTAATACGCTAATGAAATCTTCATTAAATTTAGCTTCTATTAGATTTGATTTACATGCTTGTTGCAAATGATAAAATATTTCATCTGATGTGTAGGGAGTGAGAAGATTTAATTTTTGATTTTCTTTTTTATCCCAATTAATGATTAATATTTTTGAGTAAGTTATTTGCTCTTCTGTCGTTAGAAGAATATCTCTAATAAGATCTTGATTTAGTTTCATTATATTAGTCTCCTTTTTGTTTTATTATAACAGATTGGAGATTATGGATAGGTTTTAAAAGACAAAGGAAAAGAAAGGAGGGAGAATGGTGAAAGATATTAAAAGTATTAGTTATGAGATTTGTGTAGATACTAACGAGACTAAGGAAAAGATTGATGAAATTAAAAAAATCATTGACAGTATTGATTTTCATTTTAAAGGTTTGAAAAAAGCTGTCTATGATTTAGAAAATTATAATTCGAAATTTGAAATAAAGTATTCTCTTGATGCTTGTTATAGTAAGTCTTGCCAAGTATCAAAGGATGAATGATTTAATGGAGGTTTTATGAAATTTGATTCAAATATTATTGATTTAGAATGTAATGTTTTTGTAGAAAGTAAGGATGAGGAATTTGATATTCAAAAGGAATTTATAAATTTTAAGAGAATTTTGAGAAAAAGAACTGGGAAAGATATTAAATTTAATATTGTATTTTTGAATAAGGATAGTGGGGAGTTTTCTGTATTAAAAAGTAGATAGCTCTAGATAATCCAGAGCTATATAAGTTATTCGACTGAATCTATAGGATCGTAGTCAATGGCAAATTCAGATGATTTGGAAAAGGCTTGAAATGATAAGGCGGGTGCATATAAGTAGGAATCTTCTTCATCATATTCTTCATCTTCTAAATCTTCGCCTGAAATAATTAGATTTACGGTATCCATATTATCGTCTTTTAGTTGTTTAACTATTTCGTATAAGTCGGAAACTTTAACTTTTATTGAATTATTCATAATATTTTCTCCTTTCTGGTTTTATTATAACAGATTGGAGATTGTAAGGAGAAAAACATGGAGAAAACAGTTATTCCTATTAAAGAACTTGCTGAAAGGTGGTCTTGTACTGAAGGATATATTTACAAACTTGAGGGTCAAGGTGTTCTTACTAGAACTAAGCTTTCTAAGGTTTGTTTTCCTATTAAACAAATTAGGGAAATTGAATTATCCGAAGAAGAGAGTCCAACCTTAAAAATAGTAAGAGAACTTAAGGATATGAATAAGAAATTAGATGAGGAGAACAAGTATTTGAAAAAATCTTTGTTTGAAATGTCAAGGGTTTTGTATGGAGGAAGTTATGGAGAATAAAAAAAATAGAAAAGTTAGAAAAAGAAGTGAGGTTTTTGAAATGTTAGATGGAAGAAAGATTGATGATGTTTGTATTAAGCTGACTGCTAAACCAGAAAAGGAAAGAATAAGAGATAAGGTTTTAGGTATTTTTCTTGTTGGCTTGTGCATGACTTTAGCTCTTGCAGGTCCTAATGAAGTTGTTAGGGTTGTAGGAATAGTGCTGATGTTTATTACATCTTTGACTGCGTTTTTGGCATAAAAACAAGCCGACGGCAATCGGCTAATTTAAAACAACTTATAGATAAATTATACACTATTTGGAGTAAAAATGGAATATAAAAATTGGATAGATGGTTTAGATAATAAAAAAATAATTAAAATAAAAGGATTTGCTGGGAGAAGATTTCACATATATGTCGAACCAGTAAGAGATGATAAAGAATTTATCATTGAAGTATATTTTTGTGAAGTTTATGGGAAAAATACAATTCCTGAATTGTGGTTTAAAAATGGTAAGACTGAAAAAGTTTTAAATAAATATATGTGTATTACAACATGCTGCAGGGATAAAGATGGAATCCTTAATGCTAAATTTAACCCACAAATTAAAGGCATACATGAAATTAATTTTGATTATATGTTGGAGAGTAATAAGGAAAATTTAAAGAAATTAACTGATAAAACTATAGAAATGTATGTAAAAAATATAAAAGAATTATGAGTTGGAGATTGTTTATGAAAATTGAAAATCAAGTTATGTTTATGAAAAATTTAGTAAATGTAGATGATGAGGATGTTATTTCTCTTGGAGAATATTTCAATGGGGTTGGCTCTGGCATTAATCCTAGAAAGAATGGTTGTAATGAAGATTGTTTTGATATGCACTTTTTAGTTTTATGTGAACTAAAAAGAAGGGGAATCTTTAAGGGAGACATTGAAAGATTTATTTAAAATTCATTTAAATATTAGTTGTAAATTTTGTGCAAAAAAAAGAATGAGGTCGATTGACCTCATCCAGTGTGTATATCTCCATATATAATATACCTCTGGAATTTCTTTTTGCAAGGAAAATCGCCTATTTTTCAAGGAAGTTTCTACTTCCTTTAGGTGCTTGTAATGGGTATTATCTTTTGCGACATACATGAGGAATTATATATATGAGAAATTTTATTAGAGAAAAGAAAATAGTTTGTGGAAAAAAATATATGGAAGTTGATCTATATTCTTTGAATGAGAATCAACTTGATAAGAAAAAATCTAAAAGGAGTAAAAAGAAAAAAGTATCTTTACCAAAACAGGATAAGCTTAATGATAAAAATGCTAGAAGAAAATTTATATGGCTTGCTGAATCAAATTTTGGAGAAGGGGATATATTTTTAACTCTTACCTATAAGGATAAATACTTACCTAAGTCCTATGATGAGGCTAATAAGGAGATGACTAATTTTTTTCTAAGGATTAGAAGAAGGATAAAAACTTTGGGACTAGATGATGAATTTAAATATATAGTAGTTACTTCTGAAAAGAAAAGTAAAGATGAGTCTATTAGGTTTCATCATCACTTGCTTATAAAAAGTTCCTTGGGTAGAGATGAGATAGAAAATTTATGGAGGAGAAAAAGAAAAAAGGGAGAAAAGATTGGAGATACTATTGGTTATGCTAATAGTAAAAGAATACAAGAAGATGTGAATACGGGTATTTTGGGTTTAGCAAATTATTTAGCTAGGCATTGTACCTATAGAAGAAGGTGGTCTTGTAGTAAAAATTTGGAAAGACCATATATAAGAACGAATGACCACAAGTATTCTAGGAAAAGATTAATAGAGTATGCTCTTGATCCTTATGATACAAAAAGGTGGGAGAAGATATATAAGGGTTACAAGATTACCGATAAAGATAATGGAATAGTGGCTACTTACAATGATTTTACTGGGTGGTCTATATATTTAAAATTGAGAAAGAGATTATGTTAGGAGAAAAAGATGGAAAGATTTAGTATTTTAAACCCAAATTTGTTTGAGGACTTTCTTGCAACTTGTGACAGCCATTTAAATGTAGTGATGGTAAAAATTTTAAAGGGGGAATTTTATTCTGGAGATATAGATATAAAAATTTCCTTATCTACTGTTGAAGATGAGATAAAGATACCAAGAGAAGGTAATGATTTTGAGATAAAACCTTTTGTAAAACCTATTATTAATTTTAGCGTTAAATCAAACTTGAAAAAGTCTTTTTCTGATAAGGGGGCTAGTGATACAGATAATATGGCTATAGAGCTTTCAGATAAGTTTATAAAAATTGGCAAGATTGATGATGGACAATTGGATTTTTTGGATTAGGAGGAAGAAATGTTTATAAAAATTAAAAGTATAGATGATTCAACTATATATCTGAACACTGATTTTTTTTAGGATTTGTAGGGTTGAAGTTGTAGATGGATATGCACATTTGGAGATTATAAATAGGGATGGAGAAGAAGAAGTATTTGATGATATTGAATATTCTGGAGATTTTAAAAATTACGTGGAGGGTTTATAGTGCCTTTGCTTATTAAAAGATTAGTTATTATGCTGGTTGTTTGTGACCTTTTCTATTTTGGCTTTAAAAGACTTGGGAAAAGAAAGCTAGATTTTTCTAAGTTTGATTTTGGATTAGTATTTGGGCAATTGTCAGCCTTGGCTTTTATTGGAATTATAGTTTATAGGTTTTGAGATAGGAGATATTTTGTTAAAGATTAAAACTAAGAGATTTTTTGATAATTTATTTAAGGGTTTTGGAAGACCTAAAAAGATTTATGTAAGTATAAGGCAAGATGAGAAAAGGTCAATAATTTCTTTTGGAGATTATCAATTTGATTTAAGAGAAATAGGGCTTTGCGTTAAAGAAGTGGAGGAAACGGATGAAAAAGAAAGTGAATGATGTAAGAGATATTGTTGTTAGTATAGAATTTAATCCTATAGAAATTGGATTTATTCAAGCAAGTATTGAAACATATTTGAAAAAGACAAGGAAAAAATTTGGAGATAAAGATAATTTTGTTAATCTACCATTAATTGAACCTGTGGGAAAGACTTGTCTTGGGAAATTTAATAAGGCTGTAGATGAGTTGGAAAAAAAATTATGAATGGGGAAAAATAAATGATTAATAATTTAACTCTAGTAGGTAGACTTACAAGAGATCCTGAGCTTAGGTATACAAAATCTAGTATGGCTGTTTGTTCTTTTACCCTTGCAGTAGATAGGGAAATGAGCAAAGAAAAAAGAGAAGAAGCTATTGCAAATAATTATCCTACGGCAGATTTTCCAAGAATAGTTGTATGGGGCAAGATGGGAGAAGTTTGTTCAAAGTATCTCCAAAAAGGCTCATTGTGTGCTATTGTTGGTAAAATTCAAACTGGTTCATATAAGGATAAAGACGGAAAGATGGTTTATACAACTGATGTAAGAGCTGATAGGGTAAGATTTTTGGATACAAAGTCTAGTGGAGATAATAAGTCTAAGGCTTATAACAATATAACTAATATTGATGATTATTTTGATGATGACTTTGTGGAGATTGAGGATGATAATATTCCTTTTTAGGTAAGTTATGGAAAGATTATATTTTATTGTAACAGCGGATGAGTTAGAATTTCCTATAGCTGTTGGCAGGACTATTAAGGAATTGGCTATGGATTCTGGTAAGCCTGAAATAACTATTTACTCTAAGATGAGAAGTCAAAAGAAAAGTAAATGTATTAAAAAATATAAAATTGAAGTTGTGGAGGTAGAAAAATGAGTGGAGGTTCTTTAAGTTATATTTGCTACACCATTGAAAATAATTTAGTTGGCGAAATGTGTGATGAGGTTATGAATGAGTTTGTCAAGGATTTTGCTGAACTAACACATGATTTGGAATGGTGGTTGTCGGCTGATTATGGAGAAGAAAAATATAGAAAAACTTTAAAAGAGTTTAAAGAAAAATGGTTTAAAAACTATGACGAAAGAGAAAAGGAAGCTATTTTAAAAATTAAAGAAAAAGCAATCAAGGAAATTGAACAGTTATAGGAGAAAGAGTTTGTATGAAAACTAAGGAATTTATTAAAAGAGTTGAGGAATTAGGATATAATGTTCGTAAAGTTTATTCACAAATAGAGATTATGAGTCAAGGACTTACCGTTGCTAAAGTATCTACTAAACGAATGTATGTTATTAAATCTTTCTGTTTTGTAGATGTTGAATGGAAAAACCAAGATAAACTGTTTGACCTAATTATTGAATATGCAAAAACACCAATTGATGAAAGGGAAGAAGAAAAGTCAAAAATATATATGATCTATGATTGGTCAAGCGAGTGTATAAAGATATTATATAAATATAAGACAAAAGCTCTTGCAAAAGTTGCTAAAGATGCATTATTTGGGGATTGTATTGATGATTATAAGCTAATTGAAATTGATTTAGATGAGGTTGAGGATGACTAATCTCCAAAGTTTTAAGTCTTTGCAGTCAAATGGTTTTGGTAAAAATTTTGAGAAATTAATTGATTTGGCTTGTAAGTATTATAGGGATGAGGGCAAGGCTGATATTGCTAAAATTGATGAACCTTTTAGGGTTATTAGGCTTAAAAAGGCTGGTCGATTTGAAGGGCAGTTTACTAAAAACGCTAATCCTGATTTTGAGGGAACTCTTGATGGTGGTAGGTCGATTTGCTTTGAAGCTAAGTACACTACAAGCGATAGAATGAAACAAAGTGTGGTTTCAGATAAGCAAGCCGAAGTATTGGAGATTAAAAGTAGGCTAGGTGGTCTTGCTGGTGTTTGTATTGGAATTAAGGACAGGTATTTTTTTATTCCTTGGAATATTTGGGCAAATATGAAAGATATATTTGGTAGAAAGTATGTTAAGGCTGATGATCTATCCCGATATGAGGTTATTTTTAGGCAAGGGGTCAGATTTTTGGATTATAAATATGAGTAAGTTTTTAAATATTAATGATTGTTCTTTATTTTTGGAGATTGTTATTTATGTTTTGAAAAATAGGTTGGATTTTTGGGATGATTGGAATTATAGGGAGGTTGAAGAATAACCAAGTGACTAGTGTTGATATTATGGTTTTAATTACACTTATACTTGTAATACCAGTATTGTTGGTGACTTATGTGTGGATTGCAGCTTTAATAATACTTAAGATAGTAGAATTATTTGATGATTGGATTTAAAGGAAAATGGAGTTATAGAAGAATGAAAGTAAAAGATTTAATTAAGGAACTATCTGCTCTTGATGGAGAATATGATATTTTAGCTGATTTTTATGATAAAGAAAACGACATAGAATATGAATTTGATTTTAAAGTGGATTTTGATTTTGAACATTATTTGCATTTGGAAGAAATTGTGAGGATTTAGTATGAAAGTAAAAGAATTAATTAAGGAACTATCTGCTCTTGATGAAGACGGAAATGTGCATTTAACACTTGCATGGTGTGATTGAGCGGTGGAAGAATGAAATATTATGTTTATGGTCTGAAAACAGAAAATGTGGATTTAGTACCAGATAATTCTTTAAAAATTGACTATGATATACTCAACAAGATTCTAATGGCAATTAAGCAGGGTCAACGTTTGTATGGAAATCAATTAAAGGTTAAGATATATGATGACTTTAAAACGTATGCAATTTATCCTGTTGAGTTAAGCTATGCGGGTAGATACTTTTATAATTTGGTTTATATAGGGGAAGTTGTATGGGAGCCTTCGGACAACGGTGTGTTAGAGAGCTTAACCTTGAATCTAAATGTGAAGTTAAGAGCTGATACAATTAAAGGTAAAGGGGATTTTAGATGACAATAAAAGAATCAATTAAACTAATTGAAGAGTGGGGTATTGATCATGGTCTAGATAAAGTTTGGACTGATTATTGGCAAGTGAGGAAGACCTTAGAGAAAATAGCGGAGTTATCTATTGGAATATTAAAAGGTGATAACCCAAGAATCATTGATGGTGTAGGTGGTGTGTTTGTGACTGTTGTTATTGGAAACATGTTAAGTCTTGATAAAAATAAAGTTGATATAACAGATGTTGTTGATGAAATTAGAGAAAATGAAAACCTTGACGATTACGATCGTGGTTATCAAGCAAAATCTGTGAGTGGATTGTTTCATAGTGGTTATCGTCTTGAAAATGATAGTATCGTACGTATAGATTATTACCATAAAGATTCTATTTATGAAATTTTAAACAATCTACTAATTGTTTGTGCTGTTTTGGGATTAGACCTAGAAGATTGTGTTGCTTTAGTTTGTGAAAAGATCGTAACCCCGAAGGAGAATGATTTGAAAGATTTTGAAATGATTGAGGTGAAAGATTGAAAATAAAAATAAGTTATGACGAACTTCCTTGTGAGGTTTTCAAAGAGGATTTTCCTATCAAATATTATGTAAGTGCAGATTATGTCGGATGTGTTGATAAGGATAACAACAAAATAGCTTTAAACGAAAAAATGATAAGTGAAATTAGGGCTGATGGAATGAAAATAGAAAAATTAATCTACTATTTGGCATGTATTGATTTTTATTCCGAAGATAACTATACAGGATTTGATCTTCTGAATTTTCATTCTCAAGACGTCTGTGCAACATTGTATTTTCATAGTGATATTAAAAATGTTGAATATGAGCATGAAGTAAAAATTTTTAAGAGAGACATACCAATCTTAATTAGAAGATGTATAGAAATATATAATCTTGATAAGTCTTTAATATATAACATGATTGGAGAAATGTCACCTTATGCATAATATGCGAAGATTTAAAGAAGAAAATGAGAGGTTAGAGAATGAACAATAAAAGTTTTGAAGAATTAAAATACTTAGTTTTGGAATGGGCAGATGATAAGGATTTGCTCCATGAAGAAAATGCAGAAAAACAATTTATGAAATTTATTGAGGAAGTTTTCGAGTTTAAGACAGAATTTGATAATTGGGTCTTTTTAAGAGAGAATTTAGTAAAAGATATGAAACTTGAAATGGGAGATATTTTTGTAACTTTGATTATTTTATGTGAGGATTTAGGAATCGACCCTGTTGCATGTTTGGAGATGGCGTATGAAAAGATTAAGGATAGGCGTGGAAAAACTATCAACGGGACTTTTGTTAAGAGTGAGGATTTGTAAATGGGAAAAATTATTTATTTGATTTCAGTTTTGAGTGGGATTAAAATAGTTAATTTTATTTTACTTGTTTTAATTCCAACGGTAGTAGGTTTGGTAATACTTTGGTATTCTGATGAGTTAGTTTTTTTAAATGGAGATGAGCGAAAAAGATTTGAGAAAAAACTGAAAAATACAAGTTTAAAGTTTTCTATATTGTGGATTATTATAGTAATTTCAACAATTTTAATACCTAATAAAAAAGAAATGTATCTTATAGCTTTAACTAAAAATTATGAAATAGAAGATATTAGTAAAATGAGTAAAAAAGAAATTCAATCTACAGTTGATTATATTTTTGAAAAAATGGAAAAGTTAAAAGATAAAAAGTGAGGATTTAATTTGAAAGATTATTTTGACGGTGCTTTAAAAGCAAAGACTAAGAAAGAGAGAATCGACAAGATAGGTTTTGTAAAAGAACTTGTTGGAGATTTAACTGGAAGGGAGATTGAAAGTGTTGAATATCTTGATAATGAATCTTATAATATAAAATTTCTAAATAAACAATGTAAGGATTTAAATATAAATGTTCACATGGATTCTACAAGTGCTATAACTTATGATGTTATAAGTCAAACAAAAGCCTATTTAGGAAGTTGATTTGATATGAATTCTTATGATAAAGGTAGGTTTGAAAAATATAATGAATTTTTTATAGATAATAAATGTGTATTTGAAGGGAAATTAAAATCTTTTTATAAAGATTTGTCTGACGAATCTATATTTTATTGTATTAATGGTGGAGGAATGATAAGAGATACTAATATTAAGCGTAATGGACTTTATTTTCAAGGCTCTTATTATTTTCCAAAGGTAAATGAGTTAAAACGAATGAATAAAAATGAGCTTTTAAAAGTTTATATTTTACCTAAATACAAAGCTTGTAAAAATGAATGTATAAGAAAAGCTAATAAGGAAAAAGAAAAATCTGAAAATTATGTTAGGTATGTATATTATGCTAAAACAAAGTTTGGAGATATTATACATCAAGCTTATTCACTTGGTAGATTAGCAGAAAAAATGAATGTAAGTGATAAGGAAATTCAAAAAAGAAAAAACAATAGACCTAAGAATTCTTGGTATGTTGATTTTGAAAAACAAAAAAATACAAAAATTAATCATAATAAAAAATATTATTATGATGCTAGAGATAAAAATGGAAATTTTATAGCCCGTGGTTTTTCTTATAATGATCTTGCTTTAAAGCTTAATGTAAGCTCATGCACTATAAGAAATAGGGTAAAGAATGGATTAAATGGAAAAATTTATAATGATTATAATGTTATCAAAATGTTGGTCGAATAAGAAATAGAAAGGGTTTAGTATGGATAAGGTTTATGTAATTATTCAAAATGATGATGGAGCTAGTGATGGCTTTGGAGATTATGTTACTTTAGTCAGAATATTTACAGATAGAAAGGAAGCTAACAAAAAACTTAAAGAATTAGAATGTGAATATAAAAATAAGCATACAGAAGATAAAAACGAGGATATAAACTATAATTGTATTCATTGTTGTTATGATGATTATGATGAGGATTATGATTATGACGACTATGATGATACTAGATATATCTATAAACTATATGAAATACCTTTGAGTAAAACTGTTGGAAAATATTTAGGAGGTTATGCTGAATTAGATTTATTTTTAATAAAGTTATAAATAGTTTACTAAGAATATTTGTTAAAATTGTTCACTATGTATTTTTAATTTTAGAATATTTACTAGATTTTATTGATAATAAAAGGATAAAAAAATGAGAGAGAAATTTATGTAATGTACAAGGAGAATTAATGCAAGATTTATATGTAGCGTTAGTAAAAGATAAGTTAAAAAGATATGTCTATGCAAAGAATTATATTGAAAATGCTAAAAAACATATTGAAGAACTTGAAGGTAAAAAAGAAGGACAGATAATCTGCCAATATGAAGAAAAACCACCTTTTGGAGGTGTGAAAGATAAAGATAAACTTTTGAATATATTGGCTGAAATAGATTTATATAAAACAAATATTAAGGAAAATGAAAAGATTATAAAGGATATAGATATTTGTAAGGAAGGCATATCTCAAATGGAATGGGAAATTATATTTGAAATATATGGAAAACCTTACAAGTATGACAAGTTAGATTATCTTAAAAATAAATATCATTATTCTACAAGCAAGATTTATAAGCTTGCTAATAAAACATTAGAACATTTTTCATTAAGTTTATTTGGAGATTATTAAAGTGTGGAAAAATCGTGGAAACTTTTGTATGAAAAAGGTGGTATTATAGTAGTGTGGAAGTGGTTAAAAAGAGGTGTGTTTCTCTTAAAGTTTTGATTTATGGTCATTTTTGACCTCCTAAAAATAGATGGATGCTAATTACTTCCTCCATTAATTTTTCTTCTTATAAAATAACGAAAACGACTATAGAAATATAGTCGTTTTTGTTTGTCTAATTTTACATAAGGATAGGTGCTTTAAGTTTTATGGGCTTTAGCTAATAAAGGGTACTAAATTTATTTTACTTAAAGCATGCTGGGAAAATACACGCTGATTTAAATAGTTTGTGGGTGGAAAGAGTGTGTGAATGAAAGATAAATTTGATAAATATAAGAAAAATAATTTATATAAAAAATACAAAAGTAAAAGATGGAGAAAGCTAAGGGAGTATGTGCTTATGAGGGATAAGTATATGTGTCAAGACTCTATAAGATATGGAAAAAGTGTAGATGCAAATACAGTCCATCATATATATCCTGCAAGTGAATATCCTGAATTATTTTATAATCCTGATAATTTGATAAGTTTATCCAACAAGGCACACAATAAAATGCATGATAGAAAAAGTGATGAACTTACTAATGAGGGAAAAGAATTACAAAAAAGATTTGAGGTGAGGATATTTGGAAAATGAAATAGTTGAATGTATGAAGGGAATCGGAACTTATGATGAATCCTTTTATATGAGTATAAACATTCTTGATGGACTATTAAATGATTATGAAATGGCAAGAAATGAATGGGTCAAAGACGGCTGTCAGATGGTTGTGGAACATACAAACAAAAACGGTCAAACAAATATTGTAAAAAATCCTCTATATCAATCTATGGAAAAATTAAGAATGGATATTTTATCTTATTCAAAAGAATTAGGACTTACACCAAGTGGACTTAAAAAATTAAGACAATCCAGCTTTGACAAAGATGATGGAAAAGTTTCAAAAGTTGAAGAAGTCCTATTCAAGTTAAGTAATGGGTGATAAGGTTGAAAAATGAAAATTTAAGAGAGGTAAATAAATATGTAAAAGATATAGTAAAAGGTAAAAAAATAGCTTGTAAAGAATTAAAACAAATTTGTCAAAGGTATATTGATGATAAAAAAAATCCTAAGTTTGTTTTTAGGACAAAAGAAGCTAATTTTGTAATAGGAATAATAGAAAATCTTTTTGAACATATACAAGGAGAAAGTCTTGATGGTAAACCATTAGCTGGAAATAATTTGAAACTTGAACCTTGGCAAAAGTTTATAGTATATAATCTTCTTGGGTTTTATTGGAAAGGAACAAATAACAGAAGATACCAAGAAGCTTTTATTATGATACCAAGAAAAAATGGAAAAACTTCTTTTTCTGCTGCTCTTGCTTTTGCTCTTGGAATACTTGATATGGCTAACAATTCACAAGTTTACATTGTAGGTGCTGTAATAAAACAAGCACTACAAGCTTTTAATTTTATTGTTTCTAATATTAAGGCTTGGGGCGAAAAGGAAAACTTTAAAATACTTGATAACAACAACGAACACTCTATCAAAAGGGAATTTAAAAAAGGATCACTTTCTATAGAAGCTCTTGTTGATAGGGATTCTTTGAATGCTAACTATATAATCATGGATGAGTTACACGAATATAAAAATGCCAGTAAATATGACAGAATGAAAAAGGCAACTAGAGCTTATACTAACAAACTTATAATTGGTATAACGACTGCCGGCGATAATATGAATTCATTTTGTTATAACAGATTAGTATATTGTCAAAAAGTTATAAATAAGAGTGAAAAAACTGGAAAATATGAAATTGAAGATGATAAGCAATTTGTATTTATCACAAAAGCAGACCAAAACGAAGATGGAAGTGTAGATTTTACCAATCCTAAAATTCATGAGATGGCTAGCCCTAATTTTGGTGTATCTATAAGACCTGAAGATATTATGTCCGATGCAATGAAAGCTCAAAATGACCCTCAAACAAGAAAAGAGTTTTTAGCAAAAGACCTTAACGTTTATACATCAAGTTTAAAATCATATTTCAATCTTGAAACATTTAGGTCAAGTGATAGTAAATATGATTGGACTATAGATGAGTTGATTGAGCTTGATATAGATTGGTATGGTGGAGCTGATTTATCGAAAATGCACGATTTGACAGCGGCAGCCCTTGTTGGAACTTATAAGGGAGTTGATATAATTATCACTCATGCTTTTTTTCCTATAACAAGAGCTTATATAAAAGCTGATGAAGACCAGATACCTCTTTTTGGTTGGTTAGATGATGGAAATTTAACTATGACAAATACTGATGTTGTCAATTATGCCGATATAGTAAATTGGTTTGTAGATATGAGAGATCGTGGTTTTAGAATAAAACAAATTGGTTTTGATAGGAAATTTGCTGATGAATTTTATCTTATGATGAAAGATAAGAGCTTTAAAATTGTAGATGAACCTCAATTATATATTAATAAGTCTAAAGGATTTAGAAGAATTGAAAGAAAAGCATTAAGTGGGGAGTTGTATTATCTACATTCAAGTGCTTATGAATATTGTGTAGATAACGTGCATGGAGTTGAAAAAACTGATGATATGATTCAATACGAAAAAATCCTACCTAATTTAAGGATAGACTTATTTGATGCAAGTGTATTTGCCGAAGTTAGGTTAATTAATGATTTATCTAATAAAGAGGTTTGGGAAGACTGGATGAAATAATAGAAAAATAAATATGAAACTAAGTATAAAATATTTTCCTCAAATGGAAAGAGCATATCTACTTAAAAGGGAGCATGGACTGTATGAACAGCATGCTCATTTTTATTCTTATAAAGACGCTGATAGGTGCAGAAAATTGATTGACGCTAATCTTTATCCTAAGAATAAAAAGTATTTTGTAGCTATGAAAAGAATACTTACAGATGAGGAATTTAAAAAGTTAAATAGAAAACCAAGATATAGAAATGTGAACAAGGGTGTTATTAGGAGATAAAATGATAAGAGTATTTGAGGCTTTTGCTGGAGTAGGGACACAAGCTATGGCTTTAAAAAGAATAGGTGTTGATTATGAAGTAGTAGGTATAAGTGAAGTTGATAAATTCGCTTTAAAAAGTTATGAAGAAATACATGGAAAAGTAAATAACTATGGCGATATAAGTAAAATTGATTCTGATAAACTACCAGATTTTGATTTATTTACATATTCTTTTCCTTGCCAAGATATATCAATGGCTGGAAAGCAAGCTGGATTTGATAAGGGCAGTGATACAAGAAGTTCTCTTCTTTGGGAATGTGAAAGAATAATTAGAAATAAAAAGCCTAAATATCTTTTAATGGAAAACGTAAAGGCTTTAACTTTTAAAAAGAACATAGTGGGATTTAATAACTGGTTAAAAATTTTAGAAGATATAGGATATAAAAATCATTGGAAAGTTCTTAATGCTAAAGATTATGGAGTCCCTCAAAATAGAGAAAGAGTGTTCTGTGTATCAATATTAGGCAATAAAGAATATAAATTTCCTGAAAAACAAACACTTAAAACAAGATTAAAAGATGTTTTAGAAGAGGAAGTAGATGAAAAATATTATTTATCCAATGATAGGATTAAGCAACTTGTAAAGATAATCAAAGATGATGATATAAAAGAAAAATCAGTTTATGATGGAAGTGTTAAAAACCCAACGTCTAAAGACATTGCTAATTGTATAACGGCAAGAGATCGAGGTATTGTAAATTATCAATCATCAGGAAATGTGGTTGTTGAACCTAAGATTATCAACCCTTTAAAAGGGAAAACAGGGTATGGGTGGCACTTTGAACAAAATATATATAGTGAAGAATCTATAAGTAGGACTGTTAAGGCAAGTGGAGGTTCGGGAAATACTTTAAAAATAATTCAAACTCATAAGTTGAAAAGTGATAAAAGATATAATCCTGATAGATATAGGGTTTTTGATTCAAATGGAATAAGTCCCACTTTACTAACTTGTCAAGGTGGTGGATTACAACCTTGTATACCAATTAAAAATGGTACAAAGAAAGGTTATCTTGAAGCTTATAGTAGAGATGGTATAGATCTAATTTGTCCTAATTATAAAAACAGAAGAGGTAGGGTTCAAAAAGATAAATCACAAACCTTAACTTGTGATGATAACAGAGGTGTTGTTACAGGTGATTTAAGAATAAGAAAACTTACACCTTTAGAATATTGGCGATTAATGGGAATTGATGATGAAGATTTCTATAAGGCTCAAAAAGTAAATAGTAACAGCCAGTTATATAAGCAGGCAGGTAATGCAATCGTAGTAGATGTATTAGCTGCTATTTTTATGCAATTGTTTAAAGAAAATAGGTAATTAATGTTGAATCTAAGAACTACAAATACAAGAAATAAGAATAGTGAAACCAACGATTATTATGCTACTGATCCTAAAGCAATAGATGAATTATTAAGGTTTGAAGATTTTAAGAAAGATATTTTAGAGCCTTGCGTTGGTGGCGGTCATTTAGCTTATAGACTTAATGATTATGGTTTTTCAGTTAAAGGTTTTGACATCATAGACAGATCTTATCCTAACACAGTGATAAAAAATGCTTTAGATATTGAGAAAAACAATTTGGATATAATTACAAACCCACCTTATAAAAACGCTAAAGAAATTATAGAACATTTAATTCAAGTTAGTGATAAAGGAATAAAAATTGCTTGTTTCTTAAAACTTACATTCTTGGAAAGCGTAAATAGATATGAGTTTTTTAAGAAATATCCTCCTAAAAGAATTTATGTTTTTTCTTACAGAATAAATTGTGCAAGAAATGGTAATTTTGAAAAATACAAAACTATGAAAGCTGTAGCTTACGCCTGGTATGTTTGGGAAGTCGGAAGTTATGAGAAAACTTACATAGATTGGATTAATAAGAAAGTAGGTGATTAATATTGGATTTTTAGATTTTTTTAAAAGGGAGAAAGAATACCCTTATGTTGATGGAAAAAAGGAAGAACTTCAAGCCTTAGCTGCTTGGAGAGTTGATTGTGACGAATATGTTAGGTATTTACCTTACGGTTATAGGTCGATGGCTGACAGTCCTGAAATTAAGGGTGGTATTGAAAAGATTGCTGAAATTATATCTTCTATGAGTATTCAACTTATGAAAAATACTAAAAATGGAGATGTGAGAATTAAGAATGGTCTTTCGAGGTTTGTTGATATTGAACCGTCTTTAAAGATGAATAGGCAACTTTTAATTTCTTGGGTTGTACAAGAGATGATGATATACGGAAATGCTCTTATAATTCCTCATACAAAAAATGGACTTTTTGTTGAATTTGAAACAATTCCTTATGGAGAATATTCCATTGTTGATGATGAGAGAAATCTTAAAAACAATAGGACTTATTATATAAGACTTAACAAAGACAACAAGATATATAAACCAGATGAGGTTTTACACTTTAGGTATAATCCAAATCTTAAAAAGCCATGGATAGGAGAGGGACAAGAAATTTTACTTAAAGATTTAATGGATGGATTAGGTCAAGCAAGGTCAACTGTGCATGACTTTTTGGAAAATCAAATGTTACCTACTGTAATCATTAGTGTTGATTCTTTGCCAAGCGATTTAAAATCATCAAAAGGTCGTGATGAGATTGAAAAAAGATTTATAAAAAGAGCGAAAAACGGTCAACCTTGGATAATACCTACTATGATGAGTGTCGAACAAATGAGACCTCTTACCTTAAATGATATTGGAATTAATGAAAGGGTTGAAATAGATAAGCAAACTGTAGCATCTATTCTTGGTTTGCCAGCATTTTTACTAGGGGTAGGTCAGTTTGATAAGGATGAATATAACAATTTCATAAGAACGAAAATAGCCGTTATTTGTAAAGCTATTGAACAAGAGTTGACTCGAAAATTATTAATCGATGACAACTCTTATTTTGTTTTTAATAGAAAATCCATGCTTTCTTATGACCTTGACACTTTAGGCAGCTTGTATATGGATTTATTTGAACATGGAATAGTTACTGGTAATGAAGTTCGTGATGTCATGGGAATGAGTCCACTTGATGGTTTAGATGAACTGTTGATTTTGGAAAATTATATTCCTGTAGATAAGAGTGGAGACCAAGAAAAGTTGAAAGGTTCTGATAAAGATTCTGATGATGAGAAAGGAGGTAAGGATGGAGAAGAAAATTCAGTACAGAACGAACAAGATTAATTTTCGTGAAAAAGAAGATAACAAGGAATTAAGAATCGAAGGATATTTTGTAGTGTATGACGACGAAACTATGCTTTGGGATGGAGTATATGAAAAAATTGACCGACACGCTTTTGATGGAGAGCTTGAAAAAGATATAAGAGCTTTGATAGGACACGATATGGAAAAGGTGTTAGGTCGAACAAAAAATAAAACACTTACGCTTAAAAGCGACGACAAGGGCTTATGGGGTTCTATTTTGATTAATAGAAATGATCCAGAAGCCCTTTCTTTATACCAAAAAGTAAAAAGGGGCGATGTTGATAAGTGTTCATTTGGTTTTATTCCAACTGATGAAGAAAGCGAAAGTAGAGATAACGGAACTCTATTTACTGTTAAAAAATGTGACCTTATCGAAGTTAGTGTTGTTGCTTTTCCTGCTTATGAAAACACATCTATAAGTGCTAGGAAAAAAGATTTTGAAAAGAAACGTGAAGAATTTAGAAAGTCTAAATTAAAGGAGAAATTGAATGAAGTTAAAAATCTTAATGCTTAAGAAAAAGCTTGAAGAAAGAAAAGCCAAATTAGAAAAAGTGAATGAAAACCTTGAAGAATTTAAAACAAGAGAAGTCGAACTTGAAGAAACAATCAGTGAGTTAGATGAAAACTCTACTGATGAAGAACACGAAGCTGTTAATGAAGAAATCGACAAGCTTGAAAGTGAAAAGAAAGAAAAATTGGAAGAGAAGAAAAATCTTGAAGATGAGATTGAAGAAATTGAAAAATCTATGTCTGAACTTGAAGAAGATACCGTCGAAGAAGAAACAGAAGAAACGAATGAAGAAAGAAAAATTGAAAAGAAAGAAGTTGAAAAAAGAGGTGGTTATATGAATTTATCTAATATGAATTATGCTGATATGAATAAAAGACAAAGAGTAGGAAGAATACTTGAAAAAGATGAGAACGTAGAGTTTTTCAGAAATGTTACTAACTTATATTTTAAAAGAGATGCTGCTCTTGCTGGAATGACTAAAGATACTGCTGGTCTTATGATTCCTGATGATGTTTATTATGAAATAAACCAAAGAATAGGGGACTATGGTTCTTTATACAATGTTGTTAGAAAATTAAATTTAGTTGGTAAAGCTAGAATTATAATGAACGCTGGTACTCCAAAAATGTATTGGACTGAAAAATGTGAACCATTAAAGGAAACAACACTAGGAGAATTAAATTCTGTTGAACTTGATAACTTTAAGCTTGGTGGATATTTATTCTTATGTGAATCATTCGTACAAGATGTAAATGAAAATAAACATCACTCAATTACAATTGCCGATTATATTATAAATGAATTTGCTAAGGCTATTGCACAAGCTTTAGACGAAGCAATCTACAATGGTAAGGGTGCGGCTGAAAAACAACCTGAAGGAATTACAAGTGCTGTTAAAACTACAAAGAAAGTTACAAGTATATTGGAACTTTTGGGTGTTATAGGCGATATAGATGTTTTATTCTATGAACATAATGCTCCACAAGGAACTATCACAGTTGCTGGAAATAGAAAAACACTTTATAAATGGATTTATCCTGAAACATGGGGAAAAGATTCTAATGGAAAACTTGTATATGGAATGGGAAATACTCTACCAGATGGAACTAGAATTGAAACATCAAATGTAATTCCTGATGATGAAATTGTAGTAGGAGATTTTAACCAATATATACTTGGTATTAGAAAAGATATGACTTTTGATACTAATGATAGACTTCAATGGATTGAAGAAAATATTGGTTATAAAATTAGAGGAAGATATGACGGTAAAGTTATAAATCCTAAAGCTTTTGCAAGATGTAAATTTGCTGCTCCAACAACTACACCTACTGGAGCTTAATTAATATAAAATGAAAAACGCTGAAAAAATAGATTCCCTCACAACTTTGGTAAAACAAAGGGAGGGAATTTTAAATAGTGTTCAAGATGAGTACATTAAAGCAATTGTTGAAGGTGTGATAAAAGAACTTGAAAAACAACATGGAATAAGTGTCAATCTTGATGATATGGATATATTTATGCTTATTGTTGATATGGCAAGTTTTAGATATTCCAACCGTGATTCTATTGAGGGTTTTCCTAAACATCTTGAATATAGGTTGAGAAATTTTTATATTAATAAGTCTAATGATATAGAAGGAGAATAAAATGACCTATGATGATATAGTTATTTTATTTAATAAAACTAAAGAGGAAAAAGATAAGTTTGGAAATACTCATTTTATTTTTGATAAATCTTCTATAAGTCAATCCTTTTGCCATGTGAGAGATATTGGTCGTGAAGAGTTTTACCTTGGAAAAAACAATAGATATAAACCATCAAAGGTTATAACTATGAAAACTAGTCAATATGAAGGTGCTCAATACATGATTATTGGTAAAAGTATGGATCTTGAAAAAGACTTAAAAGATTTTGTCGACAATGATGAAGTCAAGTTATTTAAACTTATAAGAACTTATTCTCCATCATCACTTATGCTTGGTCGTAATGAGAAAAAAATAATTGGAGCTTACAAACCAGGTCGTGATGATGTTGAAATAGTGCTTGAAGAACAATATGGAATACCCAAAACTGAAATAAGAGAACAAGTTAAAAAAATCTTTGGAAGTGATGAAAATTGAAAAGTTTATCAGAACAATTAAAGGAAATTTTAAAAGATGAAACTTTGGAAACTAGAAAAAAAATAGAAGAAGTAGCAGATCAGTCTAGTGAATACGGATTAAAGCTTATTAAAAAAAGAAGTCCAAGAGATAGGAATAGAAAAAGTAATAGGACTGGTAAAAAGCGTTATGCAAGTGGTTGGAGAGATGAAAAAGAATATGTAGGTGGTTTTATAATGAAACACACTTTACACAATGTGAATGAACCAACTCTAACTCATTTACTTGAAAACGGACACGTTGTTAAAAATCAGTTTGGAACTTATGGAAGAGCTGAAGCAATTCCTCATATTGAAAGAACTGAAAAAGATACTGCTGATTATTTTGAACAAAATGTTATTAGGAAATTAGAAAAATGACAAAAAATCCAATGGAAATATTTAAAGATTTTGAACTTGAGATAGACCATGGGACTATTAAAAAGAGTGAACCTCCATTTTTAGTTTATCGTGGTAAGGGTAGTTCAAATTTTAATGCAGAAGATAAAGTTTATTATAGTGTTTATGATTACACAATTGAATATTATTTTATCTATAAAAATGAAGAAATGGAAAAAGCTATCGAAGAAAGATTTGATAGGGAAAATATAATGTGGGATAAGTCATCAGATATATTTATCGAAGATGAAAATATGTTTGTGATTTATTACAGCATTTAATACTTAAAAAAGAATAGATTATAAAATTAGTGTTTTACGAAAGTAAGACACTTTTTTAATACAAAAAATTAAGGAGATATAAATATGGCAAATGAAAACAAAGTTAAATTTGGTTTAAGAAACGTACACATATTCCCAATTGAAGATGAAAATGATACAAAAATTACTTATGGAAAAGTTATTAAGTTACCTGGAGCTGTAAATTTATCATTATCAATCGAAGGAGATGAGAATACTTTCTATGCTGATGATATACCATATTACAGCACATTTTCAAACAATGGTTATTCTGGAGATTTGGAGATAGCTAAAATCACAGATGAATTTATTGTTGGAATATTGGGTCAACAAAAAGATGACAATGGGGCAATAATTGAATCAATTAATGATAAAATAAAACCTTTTGCTATGGCTTTTGAGTTTCAAGGTGATGTAAAGGCTACAAGAAATATTTTATACAAAGTTACTGCATCAAGACCAAGTGCTGAACATTCAACAATTGGAGAAACTAAAGAACCTCAAACGGATACTTTATCAATAAAAGCTATTGCTAGAAGTAATGATGGAAGAATTAAGGCAAAACTCTATGAAGGTCAAACTGGATACGATACATTTTATGACAATGTGTATGAAGGAAAGATAACAAGTGAAAGTACTGGACAATAAGGTTAGGAGTTAAAATTGCAAAAAACAATAGAAATTAATGGCAAGAAGGTGGACTTTAAGTTCACTCTTGCCGCTTTTTATATATTTAAAAATCAATTTGGTTATGACGCTATGAATAAAATTGTCCCTATGATTGGGGAAATTATGACAGGTCTTGATTTTAGTGTCTTACAAAAGAAAAAGGTAGAAACAGCAGAGTTTTATGAAATGCTTGGGGAAAGTTTACAAAATACTTTTGGTTTTGAAATGGTCGATATTTTAAATTTCATTTGGGCTTTTGCTAAGTGTGGAAATAACGAAATAGAAGATCCCATATCTTGGTACTCAAGTTTTGAAGAATTTCCAATTATAGATGTGATGAAAGAATTTATACCAGCTCTTATGGAGTCTTTAGGAAGTAAAAAAAAATTGACGAAGAAGAATACGGAAGTGAAGATTCAAAGGAAAACAAAGAAACAAGAGTAGATACAGATTTACTGTTTCAAAGTGGTCTTATGTGCAAGATGGATTTTGAAATGATTAGTCAAATGACACCTGGTAATTTGGTCGATTATATCTTATCCTACAACGAATACCAAGGAAAAGTGAATGGAAATGGAAAGAAAAAAAGAAAAGTCCGTCTTGCTACACAAGCGGACTTTGATAATTTTTAAAAGTTTGGAGGTGTAATTTATGGCTAGAAAAGTCAGAGGTATAACAATTGAATTTAGTGCTGATATGACAAAGTTTGAAAAAGCTATGAATGAAGCCTACAGTAAAGGTCGAAGTCTTGAAAGACAGATGAAAGATATTAACAGACTTTTAAAGGTTAGACCTGATGATAAAGGACTTTATACCCAAGCTTTTGCTACTTTAAGTAAACAAATAGAAGTGAGTGAAAAGAAATTAAAAGAATTAAAAGCAGCTTACACAGTGGCGGTAAAAGAATTTAACGAAGGAAAAATCGGAGAAGAAGCTTTATTTGCCCTTCAAAGAGATATAAAAGCTACTGAAAATGATTTAAAGAAATTTTCTAAATCTTTTGATGAATTAAGAAAAAAATCAAGCACTTTTGAAGAATTAAGGGCAAAAATTAGCAAGGTTGATGAAAGTCTTAAAAAGAATAAGGATTTATTAAGTGATGTAAATAAAGCTTTAAAACTTGATCCGAAAAATATTGGTCTTGTTAAAAATCAGCAAGATTTATTGTCAGATTCTATATATGAAACTAAGAAAAAAATCGATTTATGTAGGCAAGCTCAAAGCGAACTTGTTAAAGAATTTAATAAAGGGAATTATTCAAAAGATGAATACACACAAAAGTATGCCAAGTTAAGAACAGAGATAATAAACGCAAAAGAAGAAATGAGAAAACTTGCTAAAGAAAGTGATATTACAAGTATAAAACTTAAAAATGCAAGTGAAAAATTTTCAAGTGTTGGTAATAGTCTTAAAAATGCTGGGGATTGGATGACAAGAAGAGTTACTCTACCAATCACAGGAGCTATGACTCTTGCAACAAAGGAAGCAATAAGTCTTGAAAATGCTATGGCTGGAGTTCGTAAGACTACTGATATGACTGATACTGAATTGAGGCAAATGGAAGATACATTTGTGAGTATGAGTAAAACTACACCTGTTACTGCTAAAGAGCTTGCAAACATTGGGGAAATGGCAGGACAACTTGGTATTAAGAAAGAAAATATTGCTGAATTTTCTAAGGTTATTTCTGATTTAACTATTGCGACAAACCTTACCGCCGAAGAAGGTGCGAAAGATTTGGCAAGGTTTATGAACATAACTGGACTAACTCAAGATAAGATTTCAAATCTTGGTTCTGCTATCGTTGAACTTGGTAATAATTATGCTACAAGTGAAAATGAAATTGTACAAATGGGTTTAAGGCTTGCTGCACAAGGTAAGATTGCAGGATTAACAGAAGCTCAAATAATGGGTATAGCAACCGCTTTAAGTTCAGTTGGTTTAAAGGCTGAACGTGGTGGTACATCATTTTCAAGAATCATGATGATGATGAATAGTGCTGTATTGTCTACTAATGAAAGAATATCGGTATTGAACGATATGCTTGAAGGAACGGGATATACCGTTGATGATGTTAAAAATGCTATACAAAAAGGTGGTAGTGATGGAAAAGCAGCTTTAGATGAAATAGGCGAAGCTGTTGGAATGACTGCTGATGATTTGAAAGTTATGGTTACTGATACTAAAAATGCTAGTGATAAATTAAAAACTTTAGCTGATGTATCGGGGATTAGTGCTGAAGAATTTGCCAATAAATGGAAATCTAATCCTAAAGAAGCAATTGATTTGTTTATTAAAGGTTTGTCTAGAATGCAATCCGAAGGTAAAGATTTAGGCGGAGTCTTTAAAGAATTAGGTGTAAGTGGTAGACAAGATGTCGACACTTTACAACGTTTGGCAGGTTCTGCTGGTTTAGCAGGTAAGGCAATGGATGATTCGACAAAGGCTTTTGAATCTAATGTTGCTTTACAAAAAGAAGTTGAAATCTTTAGTAAAACCACTGGCAATCAATTAAAAATCCTTAAAAATGAATTTATAGCTTTAGGACTTAAAGTTGGTAAAGTATTGATTCCTGTTTTAAGAGATGTTGTTGATTGGTTGAAAGGTTTAGCTGAAAAGGCTGAAAATATGAATCCTAAGACAATTGAAATGTTTGTGAAAGCTTTATTAGGACTTGCTGCTGTTGGACCAATTGTCGGAGTTGTTGGTCGACTGCTTACAAGTTTAGGTAGTGTAGCAGGATTTGTAGCTAGTGTATCAGGAGAGCTTGCAGCACTTAATGCTGGATTTGGAACAAGTGCAACTACTGCTGGTTTATTTGCAAAAGGACTTGGAGCTTTGGGACCATTATTAGTACCACCTCATGGACTTGTTATTGCTGGAATTTTAGCAGGTGTTGGTGTACTTATTGCTTTAAATAAACACATGAGTGAAAGTGCAATCCAAACTGATATATTTGGAGATAAGGTCAGCGAAGGAACTAAAAAAGCTGTTGGTGGATTCCTTGAATTAAGTGATGAGACTGAAAGGTCTTTAACAAGTTTAAAGGCAACAGGGGAAGTTGTAAGTCAAGAAACGGTTGATAGTATTGCAGGTAATTTTGAAAATATGGGCGGTCAAATATCCAAAAAGATTGATGAGAGCAAACAACCTGCTATTGATTCTTTAACACAAATGTATACCGACATGGGAACTATTCAAGATGAGGAAACAATCAATCTTATCAATAAAGTTGGAAGTACTTATGATGGTATAAAACAAAAAACGGAAGAAGGTCAAGCAAGAGTAAGGCAGATTCTTGAAACTGCTAAGAATGAAAAAAGAACTCTAACTGAACAAGAACAATACGAAATAGCAACAATTCAATATCAAATGAAAGATGATGGTATTAGGATTCTTTCTGAAAGTGAGGAAGAATATTATATAATCCGTCAAAGAATGAAAGATCAGGCTGGAGAATTATCAGCTCAACAGGCTGGTAAGTTAGTTGAAGATTCTATAAAAACAAGAGATGAAACTATAGCAAAAGCCGAAGAAGAATATAATGAGCGTTTAAGAATAGCAGCACAACTTGAAGCGGATGGAAGTGCTGAAAGTGCAAAACTTGCCCAAAAAATCAAAGATGATGCTAAAACTACTAGAGATGAAACTATTGCAAAAGCTGAAGAAAGACATGAAAAGATAGTTAGTGAAGCGAAGGCTCAAGCTGGAGAACATGTTAATGAAGTTGACTGGGAAACCGGGCAAGTAAAAACTAAGTGGGAAACTGCTTGGGATAGTGTTAAAACAAGTTTTGAAAATGGCTGGACTAGCACTAAAACATTTTTTGGTAATATGAGAAGGGATTTATTAGATCATCTGGAAAATGCTCAAAGAAAACTTGATGAACTTAAATCTACAGTGAAAAGAAAAGGTAAGGAAATCATCGAAGGTTTTATCAATGGAATGATAAAAAAATGGACTGATAGAGCAACAGGGTTATGGGATCTAATAGCTGATACTATTAATGGAATTGTTGAACATGTTAAAGATATGTTTGATTTTACTTTACCTATGCCAAGAATACCTAGTCCTGTAATTCATTGGGAAACTCATAGTGTTTTGGGTATGGATTTTTCTATTCCAAGTGGAATTTCATGGCACAAAAAAGGTGCTATTTTCACTAGACCTACATTATTTGCAACTGGTAGTGGTTTTCATGGAGTAGGAGAAGCAGGAGCAGAAGCTGTTTTACCTATTGAAAAACTTGATGGAATTGTGGCTAATGCAATGATTAAAGCTGGTGGAGGTAACAACGGAGTTACTATTACAGGTAATACTTTTAATGTTCGTGAAGAAGAAGATATTGAAAAGATTGCAAGAAAGTTATACAGACTAATTGAAAGTAAGAAAAGGGGTGTTGGTCTTGGCTAGACTTTTTGAAAATAGTTTAATTTTTAATGGAGTTGAATTTGGTAAGTTTGGTATTATTGAAAAGATTGACAGACCTTTTTTGACTCCTATGAATATTATTGAAAAAGATATAAATGGTAGAGATGGGGTTTTATATAAAACTTCTTTATTTGAACCTCTTACTATTACCATTTCTATTAGACTTTATAATAGTGTAAGACGAAAAATTGATGATATGATTTTTGATTTAATGGAGATGATGTATAGTAAGAAGTTATCTCCATTAAATTATAGAAGAAATAGGGTTTGGTATGATGCTGTTCTTGTTGGTGTAAATTCTTATGAAAAGTTTAGAAATGAACGTGCTTATATGGATCTAGTTTTTAAAGTACCAAGTGGTCTAGGTAGGAGTGAATATAGGAATGATTATTATAAGAATTTTACAAGCAAGGAAATTTCTTTAAATTCTGTTTTACCTATCAAGGGGATTTTTACTTTTACTGGTTCTTCTAACAAAATAACAAACGTTAGAACGGGAGAATTTATTGAAATTCTTTCTGGTACAAGTCAAAATTTTGTTATTGATTGTGAGAAAGAAATTGTTACTTTTAAAGGAAATAGAGCAATGGATAGGTTAAATCCTTATTCTGATTTTTTTGAGATAAGAAATGGAGATATTATAAAGGCTACTAATCCCGTAAGTTTAGAGTTTTACGAAAGATACTTATATGATAGGTGATGTAAATGTTAATGTTATATGACAGAGATGAAAAACTTATAGCTTCTTTAAAATACAATAAGATTGAAAGAAAGAGAGAACTTAATGGACTTAATAATTTAGAGTTTGAAACATCTAAAGAAGTTGAGTATGGACAAAGAACATTGTTTAAAGATAAAAAAGGTTTATGGAATGAGTATATAATTTTTGATTATTTTAAAAATCATGAAAATAATGATGTTACTTATTCTGTTTATTGTGAAGATTCTACAAGTGAGTTGTATTGGTATTTTATTGATGATTTGAAACCTAGAAATGCGACTTGTTCTAGTGTTTTAAGAAGACTACTTGAAAGAACAAGGTTTGAAGTTGGATATGTTGATGATTTTCCTAAAAAATCTTTTAATCTTTATAGAGAAAGTGTTAAGTCTTGTTTATGGAAAATACTTGATGTGTATGGAGCTGAAATAAATGTAAGAATTGTTGTCGATAAGATAGGAATAATACATAGGTATATTGATTTAAGAAAAAGAATAGGTCGTGATGTTGGCAAAAGATTTACATATAAGAAAGATATAGGAAGTATAAAGAAAACTACATCTATTAAAGATTTATGTACTGCTTTACATGGTTATGGTAAGGGAGAAGAAATTGTAAAAGAAGACGGTACACCATCTAGAAATGATAATAAAATAGGTGGTGGGGACTATGGTAGAAAGATTGATTTTTCTGAAATAAATGCTGGAAAAACTTATGTTGAAGACAATGAAGCAAGGCTTAAATATGGACTTGGTAAAGAAAGGAAACATATATTTGGACAAGCTGATTTTTCTGATTGTGAGGATAAACATGAGTTATTAAGGCTAACAAAAGAAAGACTTAAAGAAGTTTCTAAACCTAAAATCACTTATGAACTTAAAGTCGAAGATATATCAAGATATGATGGATATATTGGAGAAGGAGTTGACCTTGGAGATACTGTTTATGTGATTGACAAGGAAATTGACACAAGGGTTCAAACAAGGGTTATTTCTATAAAAGACAATCCTATTGAAGAGATTGAAGATAGTGAGATTGTACTAGGAAATTTTATTAAAGACTTATCTGATAATCTTGTTGCTTATGAAAAATTGAAATCCACATTTGAAAATGATAGGAATAAATTTAATAAAGAACTTGATAAACTTGCTAATGGAGTTAAAAGCTCTTATATGCAAAAAATCCTTGAAAAGTTTAATAATGAACTCAATGAAACTGGCGGTTGGGTTTATGCAGAAGAAGGAGAGGGTTTACTTATCCTTAATGCACCGAAAGAGGGTAATCCAACACAAGCAATTAATCTTAAAGGTGGTAAAATTGCTATAGCTAATCACAAAAACGCTGATGGTTCTTTTGCTTATGAAACTTTTGGTGATGGAGATGGTTTTACTGCTAATTTAATTCGTGCTGGTGTTCTAAGAGGTGGTAAGGTGTTTTTTAATCTTGAAGATGGTACGTTTTTAATAGGAAAAAATTCTAATGATTATTCTATGTATTGGGATGGTGGAACACTACATTTAAGAAATACTGATATTGACTTGTCTAATAATTATCAAATACAAAACATCAATCATAATATAAATAATCTTGAAAATCAGCATTCCATCTTATCAGATAGAACCGATAAGGGTTTTAATGATATAGGAGTTAAAATTGAAACTGTTGATAAGAAAGTAGATATAGTAAGTCAAGATTTTAAAGTTGGTCAAGGAAAATTTGAATCTACTATTAATGCAAAAATGGAAGGGCTTTCTAATGTTGTTGAAAATACAAGGGTAAGTCTTGATGGGAAAATTGAAACTTATAATAGTAATAATCTTAAAACAATAGGGGATTTGAAATCAAAAATCAGTCAAACTGAAAGTTCTATTACAAGTAGTGTTTCAAGTCAAATTAAGATTGTGAATGATAAGATTGATAGTAAGGATTCAAGTTTAAGATCATATGTACAAAATAATTATTCAACAAAAACACAAACTGCAAACTTAATTGAAAGCAAGGTTTCTAGTGTTTCTAATTCTGTTTCAAGTTTAGGAAGTAGGATTTCTAACGCTGAATCAAAAATCAGTCAAACTGCTAATGAAATTTCAAGTAAGGTTTCTAAAGATGGAATAATATCGGCTATTAACCAATCGGCTGAAAGCATTAAGATAAAAGCTAGTAAGATTAATCTTGACGGAAATGTGAACTTGACAGGGACTTTTACTACTTATGATAATTATGGAAAAACTGTATTGGAAAATGGTGAATTAAGGTTTTATAAGGGTTCAAGTCTTGTCGGATCAATATATGTTAATTCAAATGGCATGATTGTGCACGCCAGTAATTTTTCTTTTAGTACTGGAAATACCTTTATAGATTTTGATGATTATGGTATTGTTATCAGAGCTGTAGGAAGTGGTCAAAGTGTTAGAATATATGATGCTGTTTTATACAGCCCTGAAATACTAAATCCACGTTGATACGATAAATAATAAAAGGATGAAACATGAAATTAAGAAATAAAGAAATATATAATGTGAATGGAATATTAAATAACTTGTTTGAAAATAAAATGTCTTCTAAACTTGCTTTCAAACTTTATAAGATAAAGAAAAAAATTGAGGATGAGGTTATTATCATTCGAGAAAGTTTGAAAGGTAAAGAAGATGATAAAAAAGAAGTAAGCGAAGTTTTAAATATGGAAAATGAAATAGATATTGAAAAGATAAAAGCGTCTGAATTGGAAGAGTTGAAGTTATCCATGCAAGACGTTTTTTATTTGGAAGCAATAATTGATTTTGAGGAGGGAAAAGATGAGTAAATTTATTTGTGATGAAAAGAAATATCTTGTATGCAGAACAAGTGAAGAAGGTCGAGAAGATTTAGCTCAAATTGATGAATATTCTGGAAATATTTATTGGATAGGTGAGATGAATAATATTTATAAATTCAAAACTATTGAAGATGCTAAGGCTTTTAAATTATCTCAAGAAAATTTGAGCAAAGCTATAGGAAAAAAATGGAAATTTGAGATATTGGAAGAGCACAGTGTGGTTAGCAAGGGTGAATAATCATGATTAACAATGATAGTAAATATATTTTTGAAACAACCAGGGGAGATGATTTCAATTTATATATATTTATAGACAAAATACCAATGAATAATGCAAGAACATTAACTTCAACCATAAGAAGAAATGAAGATGCAAGTGAGAAAATAAGTTCTTCTTGTTCTGTTTCTGGTAGTGGAAAATATGTGATTAAATTTAGTTCTAGTCAAATGAAAAATCTTTATGGAACTTATGCTATTGATATTGAATTATCAGATGGAAATTCTAATGGTAATCGTAAAACTTTAGTATTAGGAAGTCTTATTGTAAATAAAGATGTGACTTATTAGTGAGGTGGTTTGATGAGTGATTATAAAATATTGGTAAATTCTTATGATGATCATACATTGGCTGTTGAAGTTGGAAGGCTTGCTAATAATCTTGAAGAATTAAAAATGAAAATATCCAATGTAAAGAAAGAAAATGGAAATACTGAAATAACTTTTTCTGACGGACATAAGATTAATATTAAAGATGGAGATACGCCTACAATTGATAAGAATGGATTTTGGATTATAGGTGGTCAATCTACTGGAGTTAAGGCAAGGGCTGAATTATCTTTTAAAGAATTGAGTCCACAAGAAAAACTATCAATAAAGGGAGATAAAGGAGATCCTTTGAGATGGGAGGATTTGACTTATGAACAAAAAGCAAGTCTTAAAGGAGATAAAGGAGACACTGGCGAGGCTAGTAGGGTTATTGAAAGTAAGGTTGACAATGATGGTAATACTTTAATTACCTTTAATGATAAGTCTACAGCTAAGATTAATCGTGGACCTAAAGGAGATAAAGGAGACACTGGAGATAAAGGAGACACTGGAAAAAAAGGAGATACAGGAGAAGCTAGTAGGGTTTTAAAGACTGATTATGATAGTGAAGGTAATACTTTAATTACTTTTAATGATCAAACCACTGCTAAAATAAACCGTGGTAAGACCGGTTTAAAAGGGGATAAAGGAGATTCTACTACAACTTCTTCTATAACAAAGAGTGGACTCACTACTACCGTTAAATTCACTGATGGCAAGAGTATGCAAATACAAGATGGTAAGAGTGTGAATGTATCATCTAATAAGATTCTTGATGATGGAAATACGGAAATAACCTTTAGTGATGGTAAGAAAGTTATTGTTAAGAAAGGTCAAGATGGAAGTGTTAAGTTTGATGAACTAACAGAGGAACAGAAAAAATCACTACAAGTTGATGTAGTAGACGATTTAACAACTGGAGGTAGTGATAAGGCTTTGTCGGCTGAACAGGGGAAGAATCTATTGAATATAATTACAAAATATCATCCTGATGCTATTCCTCCTAAGATAATGACAGCTGTAATAGACCAATCAAATTCTAATCCTTTAACTTGTATTACTTATGAAGATGACGCAAAGATGATGGAAAAGGGAAGTCCTGAATGGGATGATTTTTTCCAAAGTCAATTAGTCTTGTTTAAGGATGGTAAGGAAGTTAGAGAACTTGAAGATTCTGAACTGAATGATTTAAAACCTGAAGACGGGGATGTCATGGTAAGATTTCCTAGAAAAGGGCTTAGGATAAAAACAGTGGGAGAAAAAGTTTATGTATCTATGACAAATAAGACTAATGATCCTGATTTTAAATACTATGCACACTCTAGAGGTGATAGTCCAAGAGATGCTTTTTACCTTGGTGCTTATCTAGGATATGAAGAGAGTGGTAAATTAAGGTCAATTACAAATGTAGAACCTGTTACAAATAAAGGCTTTAATAGTTTTAGACAACTTGGTCAGGCTGTAGGTAATGGTTATGAAATATCGGGGTTTTATCAATTAACCTTTTTGCAAGCTATGTATGTACTGAAATATGGCAATCTTGATTCACAAACCGCTATTGGTAAAGGTCTAACGGATGGTGGTGCTGGTGGCACAAATACAACTGGTGTGACAAATAGCAGGGGTATTGATTATGGTACACAGTCTTTCACTGAAAGAATGAGATTTCAATATTTGGAAGATTTTTGGGGTAATAGATTTTGGGCTATAGATGGCATATATTCTGATTCTTCCTGTACTTTACTTACAACCACAGATAAATTTGATGATTCATATAACAGTTATCTTGATACTGGAGAAAAAGGTACTGAAAAATCGGGTTATTTGTCACAAGTATTTGGTACGAGTGAATTAGGATTTATCGGAAAAACATTTACTGGTAGTTCATCTTCATATTATTGTGATAATTCTAGTACAAGAAGCGGAAAAAATATGTTTTTTGGTGGTGGTATTTCTAGTAAAACTTATTCGGGTGCTTTCAATTGCATGTTGAGTTTTACTAGTAGACCTCATACACAATTATCCGCACGCTTAATGTTCCTTTAAAAAGAAAGGTTGTTATATGAAAAAGTTAAAAGATGTAATTGGCTCAAAGGAAGCTAGCAAAGATCTTATTATAGGAAAAGATACTGTATACATTCATTCTAATGTTAGAGTTTATGAAGATAAAAGCGAAACGGGCGAGGAAGAAAAATCTGAACTTTATATTTATGATGAAGTGCAATTTTCTTTACATGAGTATTTAGAATTAAAACAACAAGAGATTGACCTAATTACAAAGGCTCAAAACTCTACTGAAGATTTGTTACAAGAAATAATACTTAAAATGTATGAAGTGTAGAAAGGGGGTGAAAGAATGAAAATAGTTGAATTTTTGGCTTATAGGATAACTGTGGGTTTACTTGAATTTAAAAATGTGCCTACACCATTAAAGGACAAGGTTAGGGTGGAGTTAGAAAAACTTGGATTGGGTTTTCTAGCTGAATAATCAAGGGAGCAAAGGCTCTCTTTTTTTATATAAAAAATCCGAAAGGAAGTGAGATAATTGTGTTTGAATTAGCAAAAGCAATAAGTGAATATGGAATATTAATAGTAATAGCAGGTTTATTTTTATATTTCTACATTTCAGACAGAAAAGCTTGGCAAAAAAACCAGGACAAGCAATTTGAAAGAAGTAATGAGATAAACGATAAACTAACGGAAATAATTGCAAAAAACACGTCAAGGTTGGATTTGCACGAAACAAGTTTGAATAAACATTCTTGCGACACCAAGCAAAGCTTTGATGATTTAAATTCTAGGGTGGATAGGATTGATGATAAGATTGACTTATTACAGTCTACAACAAAGGAATTAGCAACAAAGGCAATGGCAGAGGAAATAAAGGAAGAAGTGAGAAGTTTAAAACGATAGGGGACTAGGTAAAATCTAGTCCTTTTTTAGTACACATAAATTAACACGAAATAGTAAAAGTGTTGAAATCTCAATAAATGAATTTCACAAGAAACTTCACAAGGAGGTATAAATGAGTAATAGTAGTTTAGTAAATTTAGTAAGTTACAGTCCTAATCATAGTGGAAAAAGGGAAAATCGAATTACAAAAATAGCTATACACCATACAGCGGGTGTTTTAACTGCAGCTGGTATTGGTAGTGTTTTTAAATCTACATCTAGGAAAGCGTCTTGTAATTATGGAATAGGAAATGATAACAAGGTAGTGCTAGTTGTAGATGAAGTAAACAGAGCGTGGACAACTTCTAGCTCATGGTGCGATAACCGTGCTGTAACAATAGAAGTTTCTAACTGTCAATATGGTGGTAATTGGCTTGTATCGGATAGAGTTTTGAATACTCTTATAGATTTAGTTACAGATATATGTAGACGTAATGGAATTAAAAATTGTACCTATACTGGTGGCACAGATGGAGTTTTACAAATGCACAAATGGTATGCTCAAACATCTTGTCCTGGTCCATATCTTGCTAGTAAATTTACTTATATTGCACAAGAAGTAAACAAAAGATTAAAAGGTGGAAAATCTACAAGTACATCTAATCTTTATAGGGTTAGAAAAACTTGGAGTGATAGTAAAAGTCAAAAAGGAGCTTTTAAGGGTTTGGATTCTGCCATAGATTTGGCAAAGAAAAACGGATATAAGGTTTACGATTATGAGGGAAACCAAATTTATCCAGAAGTTAAAAAAGTAAGTGCAAGTTCTTGTACAAGTTCTAATAATACAAGTCCAAAATTTATAAAATTCGAAAACTGGACTGGAGTTACACAAGATGTTTGTAATGTTAGGTCAGCACCAAACACAAGGGCAGAGATTGTTGCACAATATCAAAAAAATAAACCAATACATTATGACCAAGTCTGGGAGGGTGATGGTTATAGATGGATATCCTACATTGGAGCAAGCTCTGGTAAGAGGAGATATGTTGCTTTTAGGAGATTAAGTGGAGATACTACACCTTGGATTAAATTTTAGGGTGTAATTAGCGTATAATAGGGTATAATAAATATAACAATTTATTTCCCATTTGTACCTAAAGGTGCAGATACTAAGCGATTACATAAGTAGTCGCTTTTTTAGTTTAGAAAAAGGAGATAATATGGATAATAACTTAAAAATATTTATAATAGGTATGCTAGCAGTTTTGATTGTATATAGCATAATTACTTTTCTTAATTATAGTAAAGAATGTACAAAAGAAATAAAAAATGAAAAAATAAGCTTTGCTTTAGATAGGTTAGATAGGATAATAAGAAGAGCTGTAGGGGCAGCTAATCAAGTTGTAGTTAATAATGCAAAAGAAGATGGGACTTTCACAGCATCTTATGGTAAAAAAGTAAAAGATGAGGTTTTTGAAACAGTTTTAAAAGTCCTTGGAGATGAGGGGAAACAACTTCTGAATGAAGCCCTTGGGGATTTAGATAAATATATATCCGACGGGATTGAAGATGAAGTTGATAGACGAAAATAGTATAATATTAATGACAGGTAGACAATATATAGTGTTACCGAATTTCTACATTGACCACTGGCTTTTGGCTGGTGGTCTTTTTTTTATTTGCGGTATAATATATGTATCCGAATAGCACGAAAGATATTTAAAATTTCCCGCCTTTTATGGTGGGATTTTTTTGTTAAAGTATAATAAAATTAAGGCAATACCTTTAAGCTACCTATTCATTGGGTGGCTTTTTTTGTATATTTTATGTTTGTTGTTTGTTTTATATAAATTGGCTTATTTATTATATTTATGTTGTATATATTGACAATGTAAATATAATATGGTATTATATAATTAACAAAAGGAAATAAACAATGATTAAAAAACAAGGAGAAAAACAATGAATAAGGTTATTAATGGTAAAAGATACGACACAGAAACAGCAGAACTTGTTGGAGAATGGACTAATGGACACAGATACGGTGAGTTTCAATACGAATGTGAAAAACTTTATAGAAAAAAAACAGGGAAATTTTTCTTATATGGTTCAGGTGGTGCAATGTCAAGTTATGCAGTCCCTTCTGGAAATAGTAACTGGACTGGTAGCTCCAAGATAACACCTTTAACTTTAGATGAAGCGAAAAAATGGGTTGAAAGAAACCTTGATGCTGATGATTATGAAAAATATTTTGAACTTGAAGAAGAAGGTAATATTGCATTTAGTTTATTAATTCCAGGAAATTTATATAATAGATTAAAAGAAGTAAGTGAAAAAACTGGCGAAAGTATGAAAGATATAATTGTAGAAGCGTTGGAAAGTAAATTAGAGCAATAAAGCTATATTTTAAAGTGGAAGTTATTTTTTAAGGAATACTATTGGTATACTTAATTATTTGATTAGCTTATAGGCTAAAATATAAAGTATTGGCTTGATTGCAAGGTTTATAACTGGTGATTTGGCTTATCACAATTTGGCTTATGAGGAAAACTAATTTTGGCTTATCAAATATCATAAAACTCATTTTGGCTTATGAATGAAGATAAAAAAAAGAGGACTAAATCAATAGTCCTTTTTGTTTTAAAACATTTTATATTATTAATCAACGAAACGTTTAAATACATCTTATGTTATTAATCAATGAAACATTTTAATTTTTAACATTTCAATACATCAAATGTTGATAATCAATGAAATATTTTTCTTTTTTAACATTTCAATACGTCTTACGTTATTAATCAAATAATTATTTTCATTTTTAGTATTTCAATACGTTTCACGTTAATAATTAAAAATGCTTTTATTAATTTAATTATAATGGTTGTTTTTAATTAAGTCAAGTTTCTTATGATGATTATTTTATTATCTTATTCATTATTATATTATTTGATTTTTATTTTATTATTTTAATTTTATTTAATTATTTTTTAATTTTATCATTTTAATTAATTTTAAATTTCCCATAAATTTTTAGAAAAACATCAGGCAATTTTCCCCAATATTTTTAATACAAAATTTATAATCACATCTATATATTTAATTTTTATGTTTTTAACTTTATTATATTAATTATTTTTTTATCCTTGATTAATTTTTAACTTGCTTTAAAACACAAATTAGAGCGTATGTTTTTGCAAGTAAATATAAAAAAGCACTGTTAGAGTGCTTTTATTTTATGGTTTATTTTTCTTTTAGGATTTTATAAATTGAATCCTTATAATTATTATATGCTTCTTTTTTGTCTTTTGCTTTATCCTCTTTTATATAATCTTGTATTAATATATCTATATCTTTAAAGCTTGTACAGTCTTTTAAATCTCTTTTTAATTTTTCTTGTGTTTGCATTTTTTATATCTCCCTTTATATATTTTCATTATAATAGGGTAGGGGTTTAATCCTACCCGTTTTATATTTTAATCTTTTTATTTATAAATTTTAATCTTATTTACTTCTATCTTATTTATTTCTTTTATTATAAGTTCTATTCCTATTAAATTTTCTTGCTCTTGTGTACATTCTTCAAAAAATTTTTTTATATTTTCGTCTTCTTTTTCGTTAAAATTTCCTAAATCTTCTAAAATCCAGCTAAAGTTTTCTTCTGCTTTTTCGTTCCAATCTTGTATTAATTCTTCTTCTGTGTTTCCTTTTGCGTATGTGTAATTATTGTAATTGTCGTAAATTTTCATATTTTTTTCCTTTTTTATATTAATTCTAGTTTTACAAATCCGTAAAAGTTACTATCAAAGTAGTCTGTCATTGCGTCGCCTTTATCGTAATTATAAGAGTTTAATAATTTTTGTATATTGTTTCTTATTTCTTTAGTTTCTTCATTCTCTTCTTTTACTTTTATGTTTATCCATATTGCATTATATTCGCTTCTTGCACTTATTTTTATTTCTGGATATAATTTTTTTGCTTGCTTTTTTACTTCTTTGGATATTTCTTTGGTTGTTAGGTTTTTATCGTAATTTTTTCCTACTATGTTGTTATATGGGTAATTAGTTGTTAGTGTTGTCATTTTCTCACTCCTTTTATTAAATTTCTTCGATATTTGTAATTTTTATTAAGGTTTCTATTTTTTCTTCTGCTTTTTCTACTATTTCAAAACTGTATAAAATAAAAGTATAATCGTCTATATCTATAGCTACATTTTTATCATTAAATAACAGATTTTCCCAATCTTGCTCAAACAAGTTAAATTTGTATTCTTTTAATAATAAGTCGCCAAGTTCATCTATTGTAATTATGTCATTTATTTTAATTAATTCTGTCATTTTCTTTTTCCTCTCTTTATTTTTGCATTTTTGTTATAAAGTAGTAGGATATAAAATAAGGGTATACAAAAAGAGCTTATCTTTTTATACTCTTATAAAGTGGCGGTCAAACTACTTTATTTTTATTAAGGTGTATCGTGTGCCAGCACGGTACATCTTTTTTATTTACTTTTCCTTTTTTTACAGTCTATCGACTTTCTTTTATATAGTAATATTTTTTTATTTTTGTCAAGCCTTTTTAAAACTTTTTTCTAATTCTTTTATTGCTTTTATTATTGTATCTGTTCGGCTAAGTTTTAAGCGTTCTGATACTTTTCCAATCAAATCTTTTTCTTCTTTCGTAAGTCTTAAAGTAATTTGATTGTTTCTTGTACTTTTATTTTTTGGTGGTCTACCTAATTTTTTATTAATAATTTTTTCCTTGCCTTTCTCTTGCCTTTTATATATAATTAATTAAAGGGTAGGGGGCAAGACCTACCGTTTAATTTTTGGTCGACCTCTTTTAAAGGGGTCTTTTTTAGTCTTCGATTGTCTTTTGTAAATCTTCGATTATTTCTTTTATTTCTTTAGTTTTTTCTTCTTCGTTTTTGTTTTCGTTGGCTGTTTTTAAATTTTTTATTAGTTGCCTTAAAAAACCGTTAAATTGCTTGTCAGTCATTCCCATATCTTCCATATGTTTCTCCTTTCTCTTGCCTGATTCAATAAGCTTTATTTCTTATTGTAATTATATTATACATTATGCAAGTGCATAAGTCAAGCTTTTTTATTTATTTCTTCAAAAACTTTTTTAACTCCCATATTAATTATATCGGTTTTAGTTTTGTTTAATTTATCAGCACAAAATTCAAGAGTCTGTTTTTCTTCTTCTGTCATTCGGATTCTAGTTTGGTATTTTTTTGGGTCGTCTGTTGGTCTTCCCATTTTCTTTTTATCATTCATTTCTTGCCCTTTCTTTTATATTAAGGTATATTAATTTTACCAAGGTAGGGGCAAGAACCTACCAAGGTATTAGTTACATTCTTGTAAAGATAGGGTACTTATTTAGCTTTTACCCTGTCTTTTTTTTGTGCTTATTTTTTAGCTTCTTTTATTAGCTCATCAATTAGCTTTTTAACTTCTTTTATTTTATCGTTATCTAATAACTCTTTTATAGATAATAAAAAGCCTAAAAATTCAAGCCTTGTCAATTCTTCTAGTTCGTTCCTTTCTCTTGCCATATTCTTTTTTTTATCCTCCTTTCATTTATTATTATAACTTATGGTTACACATAAGTCAAGTATTTTTTTTATTATCATCTTTATATATTATATTTCTTTTGCTAATGGTGGCGGATTAGGTGGAGCTTATATAGATAATAAAGATAAGTATTTAAATAAAATAATAATATAAAGATAAATGTAATAAGTATTTATTTAATATATAAAGGTAATAAGCATATAAGTATTATATTAATATAAGTAATAAAGATAATAAAATAAATAAAATAATTTAATTAAAATAAATAAAAAGATAAAACTTAAAAAAAAATAAAGTGGGGGAGATTGTGAAAAAAATAAAATACCCCCCACCTGTGATTTCTATTATTATGTATATAGGAACGGTTCGGGGCAACTATTTCCAAGTTTGAGATCTAAATTTAAGTTAGGGGTTAATCACTAGCAAATAAAAACGCTCATATCATTCGTGTGGTAAATAATATAAGCGTTATAATGCATATAGCATACTTTAGGTTATCTTAAATTTTAATTTTTCTTAAATCGTAAATTATTAATCTTATAAAATTAAGTGATTTTATTTCCGTCACACAACCGTCACAAAGACCATTATATTCTGTTATATTTTATGAATATGGTTTTTTCATAAACCTTTGAAAATCAATGCTTGTAATGTAATATTGCAATTTATCATTATGATGGTGTATAATTTTTTTATGAATATAAAAGATAAATTAATTATTAAAATTGCAAAATTTAGTAAATTTTTACTAAAACTTACAAATCATAAAGCTACAAGCTTGCCAGGGAAAATCGCTTATAATTTAGATAATAATATTTTGGATGCTTTAAGCGAAAATACCAAATTTATTTTTGTGACTGGTACTAATGGGAAAACTATGACAACTCATTTTGTTACAAATATTTTAAGAAAGCACTATAAAAATGTTTTTACAAATGATTCTGGTTCTAATATGATTCAAGGTATAATAACAGTTTTGTTGGATATTCCTAAAAATGAAAATGCACTTGCGATCTTGGAGGTAGATGAAGCTAATCTTGTTAGGATAAGTAAATTTTTAAAACCAGATTATGTTATTTTAACCAATATTTTTAGAGACCAAATGGATAGGTTTGGAGAAATTTATAATGTTTATAAAAAAATTATGGATGGACTTGGCAAATGTAGTGATGTAAAAATAATTGCCAATGGAGATTTGCCAATTTTTTCATACGATGAGCTAAAAAAATATGAGCCTATTTATTATGGAATAAGAGAAGATGATAAAAAATCCAATTCTTATAATCTTGAGGCGGAATTTAATAGTGATGGAATTTTATGTCCAAAATGTAATTCTATTTTAAAATATAAATTAGTTAATTATTCTTCTTTGGGAGATTTTTCTTGTCCAGAATGTGATTTTCATTCTCCTAAATTATCTTATAATATTGGAGAGATTATTTCTATGGATGCAAATTTTTCAAAATTTAAAGTAAATGGAGAAATTTATGAAACTCAAATTGGAGGATTTTATAATATTTATAATGCTTTAAGTGCAATAGCTCTTGCTAAAGAATTGGAAATCCCTTATGAAAAAATCTATGAAGGCTTAAAATTTCAAGAACACGTATTTGGTAGACAAGAAATAATTAAGATTGAAAATAAAGAAGTGATAATAAATCTTGTCAAAAATCCTACAGGCTTAAATCAAATTATTAATCTAATGCTATTAGAAAAAGAGCCAATTAGTTTATATTGTTTGTTAAATGATAACTACGCTGATGGAACTGACGTTTCTTGGATATATGATTCTTATTATGAAAAACTTAAAAAATTAAATATTAAAAGCATAAAAGTTTCAGGAACTAGAAAAACTGATATGAAAAGAAGACTTGAAATAGCTGATATTTATGGTGGAGAAATCGTAGAAATAGACTATGAAAATGAAATTTTTGATAATATAAAAAATGAACCAACAGAAAAAATTTATATACTTTCTACTTACACAGCTATGCTAAGACTCAGGGAGGTACTAAAACTTAAATGATTATAAATATTTGTCATCTATATGGAAATTTATTAAATACTTATGGTGATGTAGGAAATATTATGGCTTTAAAATATTTTGCTCAAAAAAAAGGTCACGAAGTAAATATTGAAGTAGTAAGTTTAAAAGATGAATTTGATTATAGAAAATATGATTTTGTTTTTTTTGGCGGAGGACAAGATTATGAGCAATCAATTGTAGAAAAAGATTTGGAAAGTAAAAAAGAAAATTTAATAAAATATATTGAAAATAACGGCTTATTTTTGGCAATTTGTGGTGGCTATCAATTAATGGGACAATACTATTTTGATGCTTACAATAATAAAATTGAAGGCTTAAAAATATTTGATTATTATACAAAAAACCAAGAAAATGGAAATAGATTTGTTGGAAATATTGAAATTAAAGATTTGCAAAATGGACAAATTTATCATGGTTTCGAAAACCACGGTGGGATAACTATTTTAAATGATAAAAACAAAGCTTTTGCAAGTGTTGTATCAGGCAATGGAAACAATGGTGAGGATTTAACAGAAGGGTTTAGATATAAAAATAGTTTTGCATCTTATTTACACGGACCACTTCTTGCTAGAAATGAAAATTTGGCAAATACATTCATTAAGATTATAGAGAGTAACAAAAGATAAATAAATAAATTTTAATTCGCTTTAATCGACTATTGCACTGAATGTAATAAGTTGATATAATATACATGAAAAGCAAAACGTATTGTAATTATAATTATAGGAGTTTAAATGAAAAAAGATATTGAGATTGCTAGAGAAGCAAAGATAAAAGATATTGAAGAAATAGCAAATTATCTTGAAATTAGTGATTATGAAAAATATGGCAAATACAAAGCCAAAATTAATCCATGCTTTGATGAAAAAAAAGATTCAAAACTTGTTTTAGTAACAGCAATTTCTCCAACACCTTTTGGTGAGGGAAAAACTACTATGAATGTTGCCTTATCTATGGGATTAAATAAATTGGGCAAAAAATCTATTTCAGTTCTTAGAGAGCCATCTTTGGGACCTTCTTTTGGAATTAAAGGAGGAGCTTGTGGAGCAGGATATTCTCAAGTTATTCCTATGGAAGATATAAATCTTCATTTTACAGGAGATTTTCATGCAATAACAAGCGCAGTTAATTTAGTAGCTGCTATGATTGACAATCATATCTACCAAGGAAATGAAAAAAATATTGATCTAAATAATATTTTATGGAAAAGATGCGTTGACTTAAACGACAGAGCTCTTAGAGAAGTTGTTGTAGGTTTGGGCAAAAAAACTGATGGAGTTACAAGACAAGATGGGTTTGATATAACTGTTGCAACAGAAATGATGGCAGTATTTTGTCTAAGTAATGATCTTTACGATTTTAAGAAAAAAGTTGCAAAAATGATAGTAGCTTATGACACAGATGGCAATGCTGTAACGGTTGACGATATAAAAGCAACAGGTCCTGTTTGTGTATTAATGAAAGATGCATTAAAACCAAATTTATGTCAAACTTTAGAAAACACACCAGCAATCATTCATGGTGGGCCATTTGCAAATATAGCTCATGGTTGTAATTCAATTATTGCTACAAAAACTGCACTATCTTTGGCGGATTTCGCTGTAACAGAAGCAGGATTCGGTGCAGACCTTGGAGCTGAAAAATTCTATGATATTAAATGTAGACAAGCTGGACTAAAACCAAATATGACAGTTGTTGTAGCTACAATAAGAGCATTAAAATATCATGGTGGACAAGATTTGAAAAAAATTGATGAAGAAAATATTGAAAGTCTAAAAAAAGGATTTGATAATTTAAGAATTCATCTTGAAAATCTAAAGAAATTTTCAAAAAATATCGTTGTAGCTATAAATAAATTTGATCAAGATACAAATAAAGAATTAGAAACTCTAAAAAATCTCGTAGAAAACTTATCACTTAAAGCATTTGAATGTGATGTTTACCACAAAGGTTCTGAAGGTTGTCTTGAAATTTGTGATTATATCATAGAAAAAAGTAAAAACGAAAATGATTTTAAAGTTTTATATGATGAAAAATTACCTATTGAAGAAAAAATTGAAATCATAGCAAAAGAAATTTATAGGGCTAGTGGAGTAAAATATTCTAAAAAAGCTTTAAATGAAATTAAAAGAATTAACAATTTAAATTCTGATAAATTACCAATATGTATTGCTAAAACTCAATATTCCTTATCAGATGATCCAACAAATTTAAATCCAGATAGCGAATATGAGATTACTATAAATGATATTAGATTAAATCAAGGTGCAGGCTTTATAGTAGCCCTAACTCAAAATATTTTAACAATGCCAGGTCTTCCAAAAAGACCAGTAGCATACGATATAGATATTGATGATGATGGTAATATCATGGGATTATTTTAGGAGATAAATATGACAGATTCAAAATTACAAAGTAAAGAATTAGATGAATTTTTTGATGCTATTTTAATGTTAAAAAATAGAGATGAATGCTACGATTTCTTTGAAGATGCTTGCACAGCAAGAGAACTTCAATCAATTTCTCAAAGACTACAAGTTGCAAAATTATTAAAAATCAGAAAAACTTATAGTGAAATAGAAGAACAAACTGGAGCATCAACAGCAACAATTTCTAGAGTAAATAGATCACTTCACTATGGAACTGATGGATATGATTTAGTTTTGGAAAAATTAATTGAAAATAATTTAAAAGAAGAAAAAAATAAAAAATAAATTAAAAAAATTTAGAAATTAAGACGAATTTATCAATTTGATAGATTCGTTTTTTTATTTTAAAATTGTCTTTGATCTGATTAATTTATTTTTTTATAAAATTTTTATGCTTTAGATTACTTTGTTTCTTGTGGTATAATTATTAGGATGAAAGGATGTGAAAAATGGACTTATCTAATTTAAATGATAAACAAAAAGAGGCAGTTTTACACGACAAAGGTCCCTTGCTTGTTGTTGCAGGAGCTGGGAGTGGAAAAACTAGAGTATTAACAACAAGCATTGCTTATTTAATAAAAGAAAAAAATGTAAATCCAGTTAATATTTTAGCTATAACTTTTACAAATAAGGCTGCCAATGAAATGAAAGAAAGAATATCAGATCTGTTAGATGAGGATGTTTCTCACTTATGGATTGGTACTTTTCATTCTATTTGTGCAAGAATACTTAGGATGAATATAAATAAAATAGGATATGACAATAATTTCACTATATACGATACAAATGATCAAAAAACATTAGTAAAAGAAATTATTAATGATTTAAATTATAAAGATGATATTAGCCCAAAAGAGGCTTTAAACCTTATAAGCTATTGTAAAAATAAATCAATTAGTCCAAAAGAATTTTTAAATATTAATACTTTTTATGCAAAGCAAGAAGAATATTATAATATTTATAAAAATTATGAAAAGAAAAAATTTGAATACAATTCTTTAGATTTTGATGATTTGATTTTAAAAACTTTGGAATTATTTGCTGAAGATTCAAATACTTTGAAATTCTATCAAGATAAATTTGAATATCTTTTTGTAGATGAATACCAAGATACTAACAAAAGCCAATATGAGTTTATTAAATTTATTGGAAAAGCTCACAATAACGTTAGAGTTGTTGGAGATGCAGACCAATCAATTTATAGTTTTAGGGGAGCTGATATTAATAATATTTTGGACTTTGAAAAAGACTTTAAGGATGCAAAGACTATAAAACTTGAAGAAAATTATAGGTCAACTTCTAATATTATTAATGTTGCAAATAAACTAATCAAAAATAATAACGAAAGAAAAGAAAAAAATCTTTGGACATCAAAAAATGATGGTTCAGAAGTTTTGTATAAAAAATCTTCTGTAGAATCCGAAGAGGGAAAATTTGTTATAGATGAAATAAATTCCTTGTTAAATGATGGATATAAGCTAAAAGATATGGCGATTTTATATAGGATGAATGCTCAATCAAGGATTTTTGAAGAATATCTTATGAAAAATTTACTTGATTATAAGGTTGTTGGGGGACTTAAATTCTATGATAGAAAAGAAATAAAAGACCTAGTTTCTTACCTAAAAATTTTAGTAAATCCAAAAGATGATATTAGTTTAAAAAGAATAATAAATGAACCAAAAAAAGGAATAGGCGATAAAACTGTAGAAAAATTAGAAAAAGAAGCTAATAAATTAGGATTTTCTTTAACAGAACTTGTTTGTGATCCGTCTTTGTTTTCAAATCTTTCTACAAAATTAAAAAGTTCTTGTGAAAAATTTTATAAGCCATTAGCAGAAATTTTTGACAATTATAAAGATTATGACATTGTGGAATTGATAGAAGAAATACTTGATAAAAGTGGATACATAAAAGCTTTGGAAGAATCTTATTCTGTAGAAAATAGGTCAAGGATTGATAATTTAAATGAATTTATTTCCTCAGCAGCAGAATATCAGTCAAATAATCCGGAAGATAATATCTATGATTATTTAGAAAATTTATCTCTTTTATCAGATCTTGATAAAACTGAAAATAGTGATGATGCTATTTCTCTTATGACGATTCATTCAGCCAAAGGACTTGAATTTAAAGTTTGTTTTGTTGTTGGAATGGATGAGGGATTATTCCCATCAAAAAGATCTATAGATGAGGGAAATATTGAAGAAGAAAGAAGACTTTGCTATGTTGCAATAACAAGAGCAATGGAAAAATTATATCTTTCAAGCGCAGAAATTAGAAGGCAATTTGGTCAGGCTGTATATTATAAGCCTTCAAGATTTTTAAATGAAGTGAAATCTCTAATCAAAAAAATTGACCAAGATAAAACTCCTGCCTACTCTCCTTATGTAAAAATGAAAAGCAATGAAGCTTATATGAGAGATAAGGCAAGAGAGAGTGTTCTAAAGAAAAATACTGTAAAAGAATCATCAAAAGAAGATTTTCAAATTGGAGATAAAATTATTCACACCAAATGGGGCGAGGGAATGATAGTTCAAGTGAAAAAATCAGACGATGGCAATGAGCTTGTTGTAGCTTTTGATAAAAAAGGATTAAAAAAGCTAAACCAAGATTATGCTCCAATTAAGAGGATTTAAAAATGGATAATATAGATAAAATTAAAATAGATGAATTAATAGATAAAATAAATGAATTAAATTATCACTATTATACCTTAGATAATCCAATAGTTTCAGATGGAGAATATGACAAGTTGTATGATGAGCTTTTAAATCTAGAAAAAAGACAGGTTATGTAAATGAATTTTCTCCAACCCAAAGAGTTGGTGGAGCAATATTAGATAAGTTTGAAAAGCATTTTCATATTACAAGGTTATATTCCCAAGATAAATCGCAAAATATAACTCAATTAAAAGATTGGCTTATAAGAACTAAAAAATTACGAGACCAATATAGTAAAACCCATGAAGATAAATTAGAAGAATTAGAATTTATTACAGAATATAAGTTTGACGGTTTAACCATTAATTTAACTTATGAAGATGGATTATTAAAAACTGCAGCTACAAGAGGAAATGGTATAGAAGGAGAAGATGTAACCAAACAAGTTTTAACTATTCCGACCATTCCAACAAAAATAAAAGAAAAATCATTATTAGAAATTCAAGGAGAAGCTGTAATGCCCTTGTCTAGTCTTAAAAAATATAATGAAGAAAATGAAATACCTTTAAAAAATGCAAGAAATGCTGCGGCAGGCGCAATAAGAAATCTTGATACAAGTCAAACAAAAAAAAGAAATTTAAAAGCTTATTTTTATCAAATTTCAACAAATAGTCTTGATTTTAAAACTGAAGAAGAAAAATTAGAATTTTTAAAAGAACAAAAACTTCCAGTTTATCCTTATAAAAAAGTAATAAAAAAATTTGATGATATAGTAAAAGAAATTGATTTTATAAAAGAAGAAAGACATCATATTGATGTTTTGACAGATGGTGTTGTAATTAAGGTTAATGATGTAAAAACTCAAGAAGTTTTAGGATATACTAATAAATTTCCAAGATGGTCTATTGCTTATAAATATGATCCAGAAGAATACACAACAACTTTATTAGATGTTGTGTGGAATGTAGGTCGATCAGGAAAAGTTACACCGTCAGCAATCCTTGAACCAGTTGACTTTTCTGGAGTGACTGTTCAAAGAGCCACCCTTAATAATTACGATGATATTTTAAGAAAAAAAGTAAAAATTGGTTCAAAAGTTTTTATTAGAAGATCAAATGATGTAATTCCTGAAATTTTGGGAGTTGTTGATGAAAATCAAGAAAACACAAAAGAAATAGAAAAACCGGATAAATGTCCTTATTGTCACAGTGAATTAATTGAAGGGAATGTTCATATATTTTGTCCAAATTCAATTTCATGTACTCCTCAATTAAAAGCTAGAATGGTACATTTTGCATCAAGAGATGCAATGGATATAGAAGGTTTGTCTGAAAAAACCATTGAATTATTTATAAATAAATTAGGCATTAAAGAAATCTATGACCTTTATGATATTACTTATGAAGATTTGATTAATTTGGAATCTTTTAAAGAAAAAAAGACCAATAATTTATTAAATGCCATTGAAAATAGCAAATCTTGTGAATTAAATCATTTTATCCATGCAATTGGAATTCCAAATGTAGGGATAAAAACTGCAAGAGATTTGGCAGAAAAATATAAAAGTTTTGATAAACTTAGAGAAAGTAAGCAAGAGGACTTAATCGAGATTGAAGATATAGGGGAAAAAACGGCAGAGGACATAGTTGATTTTTTCAACGACCCTAATATCAAAAAATCATTAGATATTTTATTGTCTAAAGGAATTAAAATAAAAGCTATTGACACTAGCGAAAAATCTAATTCACTTGATGGAATGAAAATTGTTATAACTGGTACAATAGAAAATTACAAAAGAAATGATATTAAAAATTTAATTATAGAAAACAATGGAGATGTTACTTCTTCAGTATCAAAAAATACTGATTTGGTTTTGTGTGGCGAAAAACCTGGAAGTAAAAAAGAAAAAGCAGAAAAATTGGGTGTAAAAATTTTAGAAAATCAAGAATTATTTGAATTTTTAAAAAATTTAGAGGAGGAATAAATGGACAAAAATGAAGTTATAAGAATTTATAAATTAGCAAATCTTGATTTATCAAATCAAGATATTGATATAATTTCTGATAAATATAATAAAATTTTAGATTTTATTGACCATATTTTTGATGTGGATTGTGAAGATGTAAAAATGACTGAAATGTTAGATAATCATAATGCTGTATTAAGAGAAGATATTGAAGGAAAATCATTAGATAGACAAGAGGCTCTAAAAAATGCAAAAGATACAGAATATGGTTATTTTAGATTGAATTGGAAATTATAAGGAGCTATTATGGATATTAAAAATACTATAGATAAATTTATAAATAAAGAAATTTCAGTCTATGAAAATACAAAAAATGTATTAGAAAAAATTAAAAATGATAATTTAAATGCTTATATTTCTTTTAATGAACAAGATAGCTTGGATAGGGCAAAATATTTAGATGAAAAATTAAATAAAGGCGAAAAAATTGGAACTTTATTTGGAATTCCTGTAAGTGTAAAAGATAATATTTCGTATAAAAATATGAAATTAACTTGTGCATCAAAAATGTTAGAAGATTTCGAGCCAGTTTATAATGCAACTGTTGTAGAAAATCTATTAAAAGAAGATGCTATTATTATTGCAAAAACGAATATGGATGAGTTTGCAATGGGAGGCTCTGGAGAAACTTCATATTTTGGCCCAATAAAAAATCCTTTAGATGAAAGTTTAATTCCAGGTGGTTCTTCATCAGGCTCTGCCGTTAGTGTTGCAAAAGGAGATGTTTTAGTTTCTCTTGGAACTGATACAGGTGGGTCAGTAAGACAACCTGCAAGTTATTGTAGCATCATTGGTTATAAACCTACATATTCACTTATGAGTAGGTATGGTGTTGTTTCTATGGCAAACAGCTTAGATCAAGTTTCATTATTTGCAAAAAATGTAGAAGATTTAAGAATAATTGCTAATGCAAGTCAATCGCCTGATAAGTTAGATATGACTTCTTGCCTAGATTTTTATAATTTTGAAAAAGAAAATTTTAATTTTTCTGGTAAAAAAATTGCGGTTATAAAAAATGAAGCTAATATTTATAATTTAGATAAAGAAGTAGAAGATGATTACAATTATGCAATAAATATTTTAAAAGAATTGGGTGCAGAAATTTGTCCAATAGATTTAAAATATTCTAAATACGCAAACGAAGTTTATAATGTTGTAATGAGCTCTGAAGTATCAAGCAATCTTTCAAGATTTGATGGAATTAGATATGGTCACCAAACTGATGAGTATAAGAATGTTGAAGAATTATTTATAAAAAATAGGTCTGAAGGTTTTGGAGAAAATGTTCAAAGAAGAATTGCACTTGGAACTATGTATTTATCAAGTGAAGATGATCAAAAAATTTATAAACAAGGTTTAAAATTAAGAACATTAATCATAGAAGAGTTTAAGAATATTTTTGAAAATCATGATTTATTCATTACTCCAACAACTGTAGATTTACCTTCTAAATTAGGAGTTTATACAGATAATCCGCTTAAAGATTTTTCTTCAGATATATTTAATGTTTGTGTAAATCTAACAGGTTCTTGCGGAATTTCTATTCCAGTTAGAGATGGAATATCTGGAAGTATTCAAATTATTGGAGATAGATTTAAGGATAAAGATATAATAAATGCTTGCGAAACTTTCGAAAGGAAAATAAATGAAAACTAGAACTATTATAGGATTAGAAATTCACGTCGAATTATCTACAAAAACCAAAATGTTTTGTTCCTGTAAAAACGAATTTGGAGCCGTTCCAAACACAAACACTTGTCCAATTTGCTTAGGACACCCAGGAACATTACCTTTAATTAATAAAGAAGCTGTAAGATATGCTATAAAAGCAGGTCTTGCCCTAGATTGTGAAATAAGAGAATCAATGAAAATGGATAGAAAAAAATATTTTTATCCAGACCTTGTAAAGGGATACCAAATAACCCAACAAGACGAGCCTTATGCTGTTGGTGGACATATTATTTTAAGTGATGGAGATGAAATTAGACTAAATTCTATTCACATGGAAGAAGATACAGCAAAATCTAATCACGATGAAAGTAATAACACCCTAATGGATTATAACAGAGCAGGACTTCCTCTAATCGAAATTGTTACAGAACCAGATTTAAAATCTGCTAAGCAAGCTAGAGAATTTGTAGAAAAATTATCTCAAACTTTGAGATTTTTGGAAGTTTCAGATTGCATAATGGCAGAAGGTCAAATGCGTTGTGATGTAAACATAAATTTAGAAAATCTTGATAATGGAGAAAAAACAGCAATATCTGAGATTAAAAATCTAAATTCAATAAAAGCAATCGAAGATGCTCTTTTATTTGAAACTGATAGACATAAAAAAATGCTTGAAGAAGGAAAAAAATCAGTAAAAGAAACCAGAAGATGGGATGACGATTCTCAAACTACAATTTCTATGAGAACTAAAGAAACTGCTAATGATTATAGATTTTCTATAGAAGCAGATATACCAAGAATTGAGCTTAGCAAAGAATTTATTAATGAAATAAAAGAAAATTTACCAGAATTGCCTGAAGCAAAAGCAAAAAGATATATGAAAGAATATAAGCTTTCAGAATATGATGCAAAACTTTTGTCAAACGATAGAAATCTTGCAAATTTATTTGAAAAAACAAATGATTTGGTAAAAAATCCTAAGGAAGTTTCAAATTGGATACTAAGTGAGCTTTCAAGAAGGCTAAATGAAAGTGAAATTGAAGCAGATCAAATGAATTTATCTGTAGAAAATTTCTCTAAATTAATAAATTTAGTTTTGTCTAATAAAATTAACAATAATGTTGGAAAAAAATTATTAAGAGAAATTTTTGAATCAAATGAAGATCCAGAAAAACTTGCTAAAGATAGAAATCTTCTTCAAATTAATGATGAAAATTTCTTAGAAGATGTAGTTAAAGAAGTCTTAAGCGAAAATTCTCAATCAATTGAAGACATAAAAAATGGTAAAGATAGAGCTTTTGGATTTTTAGTTGGTCAATGTATGAAAAAAACTAAAGGAAAGGCTAATCCACAACAAATAAATATCTTATTAAAAGAAAGAATAGGAGAGTTATAAGAGTAAGCTTTTTAGCTACTCTTATTTATTATGAATATACTTATAGAAAATGTAAAAATCCTCACAATGGTTGATGGGGAAGTAATAAAAAATGGAAATATTTATATAGAAAATGAAAAAATAAAAAAGATTACAAGTGATAAAATTGATTTTTCTTATGATAAAAAAATAGATGGCAAAAATTATCTTGCAATGCCTGGTTTTGTAAATGCTCACACCCATGTTGGGATGAGTTTATTTAGAAATTTTAGCGATGATGTTGAATTAATGACTTGGCTAAATGAAAAAATTTGGCCTTTGGAAGATAAATTAATTGCAGAAGATGTTTATTGGGCCTCACTCTTATCTCAAGCTGAAATGATTATGACAGGAACAACAAGTTTTGCAGACATGTATTATTTTGAAGATCAAACTATAAAAGCCCTAGAAAAATCAAAAATGCGAGCGCAAATTTCAAGAGGACTTACTCTTGAAGATAAAGACTGTACAAAAATAAAAGAAAATATTGATCTTTTTAAAAAATATGAAAATTCTCAAGATGGAAGAATAAATATAGCTTTTGGACCTCACGCGGTTTACACAACAGATAAAAATTATCTAAAAGAAATAAATAAATACGCAAAAAAATATAAGATGCCAGTTCATATTCATTTATCTGAAACAAAAACAGAAAACACAGATTGTATGAAAAGATTTAATCAAAGTCCAACTGAAGTCTTTGAAGAATGTGGAATTTTTGAAAATAAAACAATAGCAGCTCATGGAGTTTATTTATCAGATAAAGATTTAGGTATTTTATCAAAATATGATGTTAGTGTAGTTCACAATCCTTCAAGTAATTTGAAACTTTCATCGGGATTTTTAGATTGTACAAGAGTGATTAATAAGAAAATAAATTTAGCTATGGGTACAGATTCATCTGCAAGCAATAATAATTTATCAATGATAAAAGAAATTTCTTTAGCATCACTTGTGTCAAAATATAAAAATCCTCAAAATTTAAAAGCTTATGATGTTTTAAAAATGGCTACAATAAATGGGGCGAAGGCATTGGGACTTGATGATAAAATTGGAACTTTGGAAGAAGGAAAACTTGCAGATATTATTTTAATTGATTTAAATAATCCTAACCATACACCACAAAATAATTTGATTTCATCCTTGCCTTATTCAACTTTTGATAAAGATGTTTCTTATGTAATAATTAATGGTGATCTTGTGTATGATAATAAAAAATTTGTTTATTTAAATGAGAAAGAAATAATTAAAAATGCAGAAGAATCATTTCAAAAATTGAGGAATAGAAAATGATAGGAATTGACATAGTAAATATTGAAAAATTTAAAGAAAAATTAGAAAAAAAAGATTTTGAGAGTAAAATATTTACTGATAATGAAATTCATTATTCTAAAAAAAAGAAAAATTCATTACAAACTTTTGCTGGAATTTTTGCAGCAAAAGAAGCTATTATTAAGGCTTGTGGTTTTAATCTAGCCTACATATTGAGAAAAAAAATAGAAATCAAACATATAGATAATAAACCTATTGTTTTTATTGATAAAAATAAAGCACAATTAAATTTGAGTATAAGCCATGACGGAAATTATGCTATTGCAATTTGTTTCAAGAAAGAAAATTATATTGAAATAAATAAATCTGTAAAAAAATTATTAAAAGATAGACCAAAAGATGGACACAAGGGAGATTTTGGAAAAGTTGCAATAATTGGTGGACAAAAAGGAATGGCTGGTTCTGTTTATTTGTCATCTTGTGCATCTTTACGTTCGGGATGTGGTCTTTCTTATATTATTTGTCCTTCATCTATTTCTGATATTTTACAAATAAAATCTACAGAAAGTATAATAAATGAGGTGGATTGTGATTATTTTTATTATTCAGAAAAAATAAGCAATAAAATTTTATCACTAATAAAAAATAAAGATGCAATAGGAATTGGTCCTGGTATGGGCGAGGGAAATAATCTTTATAAATTAATAGAAAAAATAATCCAAAATTATGATAAAAATCTATTAATTGATGCAGATGGACTAAATGCTTTGAAAGATAATATTGAAATAATAGATAAGAAAGAAAATATTGTTTTAACTCCACATGAAATGGAATTTTCTAGAATTTCAAATTTGCCTTTATCTTATATAAAAAATAATAGGGTAAAAGTTTCTTTTGAATTTGCAAAAAAACATAATATTGTTTTGGTTTTGAAAGGAAAAAATACAATTGTTACAGATGGCGTAAATATTTACATAAATGAATCTGGAAATAATGGAATGGCGACAGCTGGTAGCGGAGATGTTTTGACAGGAATTTTACTTTCAAATTTAGCTATTATGAAACCGTATGATGCGGCGGTTTTGTCTGTTTACATTCATGGGCTTGCTGGAGATATTTATTCTTTAGAAAATTCTCAAGATTCACTAATTGCTAGTGATATTATAAAAAATTTACCAAAAGCCTACAAATTAATGAGGTGTTAATGATGGAAGAAAATTATTTATTAGTTGATTTAGACAAAATATTAAATAACATCAAATCAATAAAAGAAAAATCTCAAAATTCAAAATTTTGTGCAGTTTTAAAGGCTGATGCTTATGGGCTAGGTTCTTTAGAAGTTGCAGATTACATAAAAAATTACATAGATTACATAGCTGTAGCTCAATTTAAAGAGGCAAAATATTTAAGAGATAAGGGAATTAAAACTCCTATTTTAATATTAGGATATTTGCCTATAGATAAATATAATGAATGTGGCAAATTAAATATTGATGTAGTAATTTATGATTTAGATTATGCTAAAGAAATAAATAGTAAATTAAATTCAAAAATAAATTGTCATATTGGGCTTGATACAGGACATACAAGAATTGGATTTAGAGATTTTGAAATAGAAAAAATAAAAAAATTAAAAGAGCTTGAAAATTTAAATTTCATAGGAGCTTTTTCTCATTTTGCAACAGCTGATGAGAAAGATTTAACATATACAAATGAACAATATAAAAAATTCATATACATAATAGACAAAATCAAAGATGATTTTGATTTGAATTTAGTTCATATTGCAAATTCTGCTGCATCAATGGAATATGATTTTAAATCAGACTTGTTGAGGGTGGGGATTTCTTTGTATGGCGTTTATCCATCTGATTATATAAAAGAAATTTCAAAAATTAAATTAGAACAAGCTTTTGAATTTAAAGCACAAATTTCTTTTGTAAAAAATGTAAAAAAAGGAACAAGCATTTCTTATGGCAGAAGCTTTACTACTAGTAAGGATATGAAAGTTGCTACAGTTACAATAGGTTATGCAGATGGATTTAAAAGAGCATTTTCAAATATAGGAGAAGTTTTAGTAAATGGAAAACTAGCAAGAGTTGTTGGAAGAGTTTGTATGGATCAAATGATGATTGATGTAAGTGATATTGATTGTAAAATAGGAGATTATATTATAATTTATCCAGATATTTACAAAGAGGCAAAAAAAATTAATACAATCCCTTATGAATTAATGACTTCAATTTCAAAAAGAGTTCCTAGGATTTATAAATGCAATTCTAAATTTATAGGAGAAAATAATGAAAGTTAAAAGAGGAGATTTATTTTATGCAGATCTTTCTCCTGTTGTAGGTAGCGAACAGGGTGGAGTAAGACCTGTAATTGTTGTGCAAAATGATATGGGAAATAAATATTCTCCAACAATTATAGTAGTTCCTGTTACAAGTCAATTAAAAAAATCAAAATTGCCAACCCATGTGTCTTTAAGTGCAAATCAATTTGGTTTGCCAAAAAATAGCGTTGCTCTTCTTGAACAACTGAGAACAATCGATAAAAGAAGGCTAAGAGATAAATTAGGTTCTTTTGATAAGTCGGTAATGTTAAAAATTGATGCGGCAATTGCCATATCTGTGGGAATAGATTAATGAAAATAAGTTTTAAAAACTTATTAATAGTATTCCTGTCAGCAATTTTAATTTTTTTGCTTGTTAACAAAAAAGAAAATACATATACAAATTTAGATGAATTAGAAATTACTTATATAGACGTAGGTCAAGGAAATTCAGTTTTAGTAAAAACAAAGGACAAAAGTCTATTAATAGATGGGGGAAATAGGTCTAATAGTAGATATTATTATACTTATATTAAAAATAAAAATCATAAAAAAAAGCAAGTTAAAGAAAATCTTTTAATTAAGAATTTTCTTTAACTTGCTTTTTAATTTCTTTTATTCACTAACACCTGCTATCATTCTAGCTAAACGATCTGAATCTCCGCTGCCTGTAACTATAACTTGATCATCTTTTTTAATATCAGACAATAAGTATTCTTTTACCTTTTTAAATGTAGGAATATATTTTGCACTTTTTCCAGTTTTAATTAGAGCATCAACTACATCTTTACTAGATATACTTGGATCAAATGGTTCACGTGCTGCAAAAATATCAGTAATTATAACTTCATCAGCTTCATCAAAACATTTAACAAATTCATTAAATAATCTCTTAGTCCTAGTGTAAGTATGAGGTTGCCATACACAAATAAGTCTTCCTTTTGTGTGTTCAGCCAAGGCATTTAAATTAACTTGAATTTCTGAAGGATGGTGACCATAATCTAAAATAATATTGCAATCATTAACATTTCCTATTAATTGCATTCTTCTTTCAAGACCAGTGTAGGCTTGAATATTTTTTTTGATCGTTTTTATGTCAACACCACTTTCTAAAGTAGCAATGATTGATGCACAAGCATTATTTATATTATGTCTTCCAAGAATTGCTAGCTCGAAATGTTCAACATCTCCATTTTTCATTATCAAATCAAATCTAGGCTTACCACTTTCATCAAAACTTATATTTGTAGCATTATAATCAGCATCAGGATTATCTTGTCCATAGGTAATCAATTCTCCTTGAACTGCATCTATAACTAATTTATTATTTTCTTCATTTAAATTCAAAATTGTTTTTGAATCTTTACTTTGATTTCTCAAGTAAAATTTAAAAGTTTCAACTATGTCATTTATGTCTTTATAATAATCAAGATGATCTTCGTCAATATTTAAAATTATTCCAATTGAAGGGTAATAATATCTTATATTTCCTTTATATTCACAAGCTTCTGTAACTAATATATCCTTATCGCCAACATGAACATTTCCTTCGATTTCATCAAGATCTCCACCCAATAAAATAGTAGGATTTTTTGTAGAATTCATAAGAATTTTTGAAATCATACTTGTTGTTGTACTTTTTCCATGAGAACCAGAAACTGCAATAGAATTTTTGTAGTTTTTCATCAAACCACCCAAGAAAACTCCACGACTTACTACAGGAATATCAAGTTTTCTAGCTGCAACTAATTCTTCATTATTTTCGGCGATTGCATCTGTATATATAACTAAATCTGGATTTTTAATATTTTCTTTTTTTTGTCCAATTGTATATTTAATTCCATTTTTATCTAAATGTTTGCTTGTTTCAGAAATTGAAATGTCAGATCCTGTAACCTTATAGCCATTATTATTTAATAAAATAGCAATACCACTCATGGAAATTCCACCAATTCCTATCATATGTATATTTTTATATTTATAATCATTTATATTAAATTCGAACATTGATGCTCCTTTGTTTTTATATTTTTTGCCTAACTATTATACCATAAAATTTATACAAAGACCATTAATTTGATAATTCTAACAACTTTTACTAAATTGACAGTAAAGTCATAAAATGATAATCTTTATTTATAAGCAAATAGTTAGAGAGGTTTTTAATGAAATATATAATAGGAAATGATCATGGCGGTATTGATCTAGTTGATAGCGTAAAAGAAAAACTTTTAGAGCTTGGACACGAGGTTGAAAAAGTTGGAACATTTACAAAAGAATCTTGTGATTATTCAGATTTTGCAAAAATTGCATGCGAAAAAGTTTTAAACAAAGAAGCTGATTTTGCTGTTTTAATTTGTGGTACAGGAATAGGAATGAGCCTTGCTGCCAATAAATTTAAAGGCATAAGAGCAGCTTGCGTGTCTGAGACATATTCTGCAAAAATGTCCAGAGCGCACAATAATAGTAATGTTTTGTGCATAGGTTCAAGAGTAATTGGCTCAGAAGTTGCAAAAATGATTGTAGAGATTTTTGCTACAACAGAATTTGAAGGCGGGCGTCATCTTAAAAGAGTAAATAAAATCAAAGAAATTGAGGAGAATAATTAATGTTTGATAAAAAAGATTTAAAAGCAGTAAATGCAATAAGATGTTTATCAATAGCACAAATTGAAAAAGCAAATAGTGGCCATCCAGGTCTTCCAATGGGAGCAAGTCCTATGGCTTATGTTTTG